>NZ_JAQKGV010000015.1 GCF_028617075.1 Rubrobacter calidifluminis
TGGCTTATGTGGTGAGCTTCACGCCGCTTGGGAGGTATCTGAGGGCGGTTGGTTCGAATCAGGAGGTGAGCCGGCTTGCAGGGGTGAGGGTCAACCGGCTGAGGTTTGGTGCGTTTGTGATGGCGGGACTTTTTGCCGGAGTGGGGGGTGTTCTGAGCGTGGCAAGCAGTGGCGGGTTCGATCCCAACTCTTCGCAGACTTATCTGTTGCCGACCTTTGCTTCGGTGTTTCTCGGGACGGCTGTGATTGAGCCGGGGAGGTTCAACCCGGTTGGCAGTTTTGTAGCGATTTACTTTTTGGAGACGGGGATAGTGGGGTTGCAGTTGCTTGGGGCTTCTGGGTGGATAAGCGATGTGTTTTATGGGGCGGTGCTTGTGGTGGCGGTGACGATCTCTACGCTGATCGGGCGGCGCAAGTTGGGTTGATGGAAGCCGCTAAAAATGAGGACATGATACTGATCATACTACCATCTTCGCGACTCTATGGACAGAGAAAGGAGCACTGAAATGCCAGTTGTGGACATCAACGTTCATCATCTGCCGGAGGATCTTTTCTCCAACGAGAAGATTCTTTACGGATTTCTGAGCTCAGCCCCGCGCGGTTTTGGTGAGATCGCGCGGGTGGAGACGCTGGACGATGGGAAGAGACAGCTGATCCTTGAGAAACCGAAGGGGCATTCGAACCTCAACTATGTCGAGGGCGATTACTCGGCTGAGGCGAAGCTCGCTGCGATGGACGATGCTGGAGTAGATTACGCTATAATGCGGGTTCCTGTCTGGCAGGAATGGCTGACGCTGGACGTCTGCAAGCGGGTCAACGACAACGCCGCCGAGATCGTCGAGAGATCCAATGGACGACTGTTCGCCACCGCTTGCGTGCCGCCTTGGGGTGCTAAGGAAGAGATCTACGAGCTAGAGAGATGCATCAAGGAACTCGGTTTTGTCGGGGTTCAGGTCGCCTGTCATTATGGACAGCTTTATCTAGATGACGAGGCCTTTGATCCTTACCTGAAGGTGCTCAACGAACTGGAGGTCCCGGTTATCGTTCACCACACGCCGCTACCGGTCGAGTGGCGTTCAGTGATCGACTATACCAACCTGCGCCGGGAGTTTGGCCGTATCGTCGATCAGGCGATCGCCGTCGGACGCGAGCTATTCAGCGGTATATTCGCCAAGTATCCGAACCTGCGCTTTATCCACACGATGCTGGGCGGAAACTGGTTCGCCAATACGGAGCTGTTGATGCCGCACGCATCCAACAAGCAGGAGTCGATCCTTCGCTTGGACCCGACCGGGCGCGAGCAGATCGAGGAGTTTCTGAAGAACAATATTTTCTTCGATCTCACCCACCCTCATTCGTGGGGCAGGGAGCAGATCGAGTGTGCCTTGAAGGTCAACGGTGCAGACCATTACATGTTCGGTTCCTCTTTCCCTGTCTTCTATGGGTGGATGAGTCAGGGTGTCGAGTTTGTGAAGAACACGCTGGATCTGAGCGATGAAGATCGTGATGCGGTTCTCTACGGGAACGCCAAGCGGTTGTTCAACCTGCCGATCTGAGCTGGCCAAAAACATGCCGAACTAGAATGACGACCGGCTGGTATTTTCTATGTGCCCTTCAGAGTACTAGGGCGTGTCTGACGATTCATGAGGACGACCAGATCATCAGCGAGGCGATCACACCAGCGCCAGTAGTTAGCGACTCGTTTTCGTACCTCGTCGCCACCGCGCGCTACTGCTTAATAAGGCGGTTGACGCACCTCTCCACGAAGTTGCGTCTGCGGTAGGCCTCCCGGTCGGAAGCCGGCGGCCTGCGAACCTGCCTCCTCCGGCGCTCCTGCTGGTCACGGCGCTCGGTGATGACGTGCGGGATTGCCGCACGTCATCACCGAGCGCCCGGCAGTAATCATGGGCGTAGCCGCAGTCGGCCAGCAGCCGACGGGGCCTCTTGCACGACGGGTCGGGTCTCCCCGTGGGCCGTGGTCATGCTTCTCAAGAGGATAAAACTGCCCGGCGGGTTCGGACGGCTGATGACAATACTCGTCTACCCGATCGTCGGATCCATCGTGGGGGCGCTCTGATATAGTCGTGCTCGGCCAGCCCATCGCCTCTGCCACGGATTCTCTGCAGAGGTGGTTGAAGAACCTCCAGGGCGCAAACGCCATCTTGCTCGGTGTGATCCTCGGCGCGATGATGGCCTTCGACATGGGCGGGCCAGGAACAAGACCGCCTACGCCTTCGCCATCGCAGGACTGGCGGGCGGCGCGTTCGGACCGATGGCCGCGGTGATGGCCGCCGGGATGACCCCGCCGCTGGGGCTCGCGCTGGCTACCCTCCTGCGTCCCGGGCTCTTCACCCGGGCGGATCGGAGCAACGGACAGGCCAGCTGGATCATGGGAACCTCTTTCATCACCGAGGGGGCAATCCCCTTTGCCGCGGCCGACCCGCTGCGCGTGATACCTTCGAACATGGTAGGCTCGGCGGTGGCCGGGGCGCTCTCGCTCGTGTTCGGTTGCACCCTGCGGGCGCCCCACGGTGGTATCTTCGTGATCGGCTCGTCGGACACTGGCCGCTGTGCCTGCTGGCGATCGCCGCGGAACCGTCGTGGGTGCGGTTCCCGTGATCGCGGCCAAGCAGTTCACCGGCGGCGCCGACAGGAAGGAGGAGAGCGCGGGCAGGACAAGGGAGGTGGTCGCCTCCTGAAGGCTCTGCGACCCCGCCCCTGCGACGCGGGGCCGCACCGGCTTTACTCACGGGATACAGGGAAGGAGGAATGGATGTTCGAACGCGAGGTGTCCGTGGTACCGAAGGCTGGCCTGCACTCCCGGCCCGCGGCGAGGTTCGTGAAGACGGCCAGGGGTTTCAGGTCGGACATAGTGGTTGTGAAGGACGGCAACGAGGCCAACGCCAAGAGTCCCATCAGACTCATGACGCTCGGCGCAAAGTGCGGCGATCGGGTCACGATCCGGGCTACCGGCGAGGACGAGCGGCAGGCGGTCGAAGCCCTCGCCGAGATCATCTCTAAAGAGGAGGAGTAGGGCATGGCCGGCAGGCGTGTTACCGGGGTCGCGGCCTCGGAGGGCGTTGCGGTGGGACCCCTCTTCCGCTACCGTCCCCAGAGGCTCGAACCCGAGCGTACTTCGATCCGCGAGGAGGACGTCGGGCGGGAGGTAGAGCGCTTTCACGCAGCGGTGGAGAGGGTCGCGCGGAGGATCTCCCAAACCAGGGAAGAGCTCGAGAGGCGTGGATCCTCCGAGGAGGCCGGGATCCTCGAGGCGCACGTGGAGCTTGTAAAAGACCCCGAGCTCTCCTCGGAGGTGGAGAGGAAGATAAAGGAGGAGCTGAAAAGCCCCGAGGTCGCCCTGCTCGAGAGTGCAGAGGAGTTCGCCAAGCTCTTTGAGGGAATGGAGGATGAGTACCTGAGAGCCCGGGCCGATGACGTGAGGGACGTCTCCCACCAGATAGCCTCCGAGATCATGGGCGTCTCCTCTTCTTCGCTCTTCTCGCAGATGGAGGGACCCTCCGTCGTCGTGGCGCAGAACCTTACCCCTTCGGAGACGGCGACGCTCCCGAAGGAGAAGGTTCTCGCCATCGTGACGGCTGAGGGTTCGAAGACCTCCCACGTCGCGATCATGGCCCGCTCGATGGGCATCCCGGCCGTCGTGGGGCTTGGAGGCGAAGCCGTCGAAGAGCTCTCTACGGCCTCCGTCGTGGCCGTAGACGGAGGAGAAGGCTACGTGGTGGCAGACCCGGACCCCGAGGAGCTAACCCTCTTCGAAGAGAAGGAGCGTCGGGCGAGCGCCGAGAGGGAATCGCTCGAGACCTTCCGGCACGTCCTGGCCAGGACCAGAAGCGGCAGGCGCATAGAGGTCTCTGCCAACCTCGGCTCGCCCGGAGAAGCCGAGGAAGCCCTCAGGTGGGGGGCCGAAGGGGTGGGGCTCTTCCGCACTGAGTTTCTCTTCATGCAGCGGGAGAGCCTGCCGGAGGAAGAGGAGCAGTACGAAGCCTACGCCACGGTGGCAAGAACCTTCTCCGGCAGACCCGTCATCGTGCGCACCCTCGACGTGGGAGGAGACAAAGAGCTCCCCGGCATAGACCAACCCGAAGAGGAGAATCCCTTTTTAGGCTGGCGGGGGATAAGGATGTCCCTCGACGAGCCGGAACTCTTCAAGATACAGATAAGAGCGCTGCTCAGGGCCGCCACGGAAGGCGACCTCAAAGTCATGTTCCCCATGGTCACGGGGGTGGAGGAAGTCAGGAAAGCCAGACGACTGATAGAAGAGTGCGAGAGAGAGCTCGAAGCGGAGGGAAAGCCAAAAGGGGAGCTCGAAGTCGGGGTTATGATAGAGACCCCTGCAGCGGCGCTGTGCGCGAAAGAGCTTGCGCGGGAAGTCTCCTTCTTCTCGATAGGCACGAACGATCTCGTGCAGTACACCCTGGCGGCCGACAGGGGCAACGAGAAGCTCAAGAGCCTCTACCGGGCCGATCATCCGGCGGTCCTGAAGCTGATCGAGATGAGCTGCCGGGCGGCGGAGGAAGAGGGGATATGGGTTGGGGTGTGCGGGGAGGCAGCCTCCGACCCGGATCTCATCCCCACGCTGGTGGAGCTCGGGGTGAGCGAGCTCTCTATGAGCCCTCCTTCGATCCCCAGGGCCAAGAAGGTGGTTTCGGAACTGTAGAGAAGACACTTTAAATTCATGCCTTCGCTGTCGTGCCACGTACGTTCGGAGAGTGTGTTCTTGCCAGAGGAGGAACCGGGCATTGAACGATCTATTTGTTTGACTCTTCGAGCCTCTGAATACGGCTTTCAAGATACTCCAATCTACGCCGCATTCCTTCCGCATCGTGTTCATCGGCGAGACCGGCGCTGCGCAGCCCCTGGCGCGCGAAGATCTCCAGGAGATCTCGCGACCCCTCGGAGAGTGAGTTGAGCTGTGAGATGAGGGCCTTTGCCCCGTGGTTTCCTCCAGACTCTTCCAGCTCCACGCGCCCCAGTTCCACGAGCACGTTCACCGTCATCTGCACCCGCTCTCGCAGCGCCGAGACGGCTCCGGCCTGCAGCAAGAGCATGCGCTCCAGAAACGACTCTGGCATGAATTCTCCTTTCTCCTCTGGTGTCTCTTTAACGTCTGCGAGTGCGGAGCAGCTCCCTGGCGCCGAGGTACAACAGCGGGGACGCGATGGTGGAGATCGCGAGCCGGTTCATGCCCTTCTTGATGTCTCTGGAGATCTTCCTGAGGTCCCTTATGGAATCTTCGGAGATCCTGTACTCCTGCTTTATCGAGAGGTCGTTCCACGCAAGGCGCTTGAAGATCTGGTTCATGCGCCGGGGAAAGGTGGAAACGAGCTCCCCCAACTCGCCGACGAGGCTTGCGTTGGCCCGGTAGTTGAAGCGGCGCATGAGGATGCTGCGCATTATCTGAACGTCTGCGCTCTCGACCAGGGCGTGGTATGAGACCTCGGGACAGAGCCAGCGGGCTGTGCCTTCGGCGGCGGTGAACCCTTTCGTCCACAGCGCGAGCCCGGTCGGGATGCGGCAGTGGTTCTGCATCCCGATCCTGATGGAACTCAGAAGCAGGTTCCCCCAGTTGTAGTTGCTGGACTGCGGGCTGTCCACATACCTCATGTACATCCCACGCCACTGGTCCTTGAGCTTGGAGAGGTTCGTGTACTTCGTCGGCTCGATGATCTCGGCGCAGATCTCCGCCGCGTCGGAGCACTGGTTGAGCCGGATGTGCATCAGAAAGCGGAAGATCGCCTCGGTATGCACGGCGTCCATGCGCCCGATCATCCCCCAGTCCACGACGACGGCATCCTTGGTGTGCCGGTCTATGAGGATGTTGGAGGCGTGCGGATCGGCGTGGTACTCGCCGCTCAGGAAAGCGTAGACGTAATAGTGTGCGAGGTCGGTCATCCGCTGCAGCCGCTCCTCGAAGGTGAGAAAGTCTACCGGGAACTCCGTGAGATCCCAGCCGTCCACGAACTCCATCACCAGCACACTCCGGGTGTACAGATGCACGTCGGGGACCCGCACCGTCTCGAACTGGTGCTCCTCGAGTATGCGCCGGGCCCGCCCCATCGCCTCGGCCTCGGCGGTCATGTCGAGCTCTTCCATCGAGGAACTGTAGTACTCGCCGACGAGGCCGGGGAGATCGAGAGAGAGAGCCACGGGCGCGGGGAGCAGCTTGTGGAGTCGTTTTGCGAGAAACCGGATCACGGTGATGTCGGTGTTGAAGAGCTCCCGGACACCGGGACGTATCACCTTCACGGCGACCGGGGTTCCGTCGCGCAGCTCTGCTCTGTAGACCTGTGCCAGCGAGGCAGATCCGATGGGATTTTCATGATCTATGTACCGGAAGGTGCCGAGCCCTTCGGGGAGCTCTCTCTCGATGACGCTCGCCAGGTATGGGAACGGCATCGGGGGAATGTAGTCGAGGAGCTTCGAGAGCTCGGTGGTGATCTGCTCGGGCAGTATCTCTTGCCGGGTAACCAAGACCTGCCCGAGCTTGATGAACGTCGGCCCGAGTTCTTGGAAGGCGAGCCGGAGTCGCACCCCGATCTTCTCCAGAGAGTCGGCTCTACCCTCGACGGGTCTCTTCCCAGCTCCGAACGCCCCGGCGAGGGAGCTGTCCCTGAGCAAATACAGCAGCCCGTGCCTGGCGAGGACTCGTGAGATCTCCCGGAATCGCCCGATTCGGGTTATGCTCGCGCGTACTTCGTCGAGTTCGGCCTCAATTTCTTCCACTAACTCGGGCGTGAACTCATCCAGAGTGACCCTGTCTCGGGACCGGTCGAGCTTGAACCCGCTACTCCACGATCCCGTCCGATCCCACCCGTTCGAGCGGAAGACGGCGTTGTCTTGCGTCTCCATCTCAGGCACTTTGAGAACTCGCCTCCTCCTTTTCCCTCTCCACCCGCTCTCTAACGGGGCTTCGTGTCTTGATCGGCTCCCCGCTCGATGACCTCGCGCAGTGAACGAACCTCTTCTTCTAGCCGCGCAATCCTTTCCTCGAGCTTGCCGCTCTCCCGATGCTCCTCTTCTCTGCGCTGAGAACGCCAGCGCATGTAGAGCTCATAGAGTGTGAGAAGGCTCTTGTCCTCAAGTACCGCGTCCTGGAAAGCGTCTTCTATGGTCTCCTTGTGTCCGTAGTCGCCGTGGTCGGCCCCATAACGAAGATGCTTCTCCATGAAGCGGTCTATCTGTGGGTTGTTCGGACCGCCGCTCTGCCGGAAGAATGCCTCGATGCGCTGCTGCATCGTGAGCCTCTCCTGGCTGCGGAGCTGCTCGACCCGGTCTGCTCGCTCCTCCATGATCCAGACTACCCCTGAAATCCCACCGGAAGCTGCTCCCTGGGTACCCGCTCATAGACCCTCTGGGCCGCGCCGAGCAACTCCCTCGCCCCCTGAATGTTCGAAGAGAGCCTGCCCCGATCTCCTTTAACCGCCTTCATCTGACCGCGCACGAGCGCCCGCGCTATGTCGAGCCGCCCGTCGAGCAGGCTCTTCCAGACCTCCGGCGTCGCGGTGATGGTGTAGGGCGCAGATTCGATATCTTCTGCCGTGGCGATCCGGGCCTCCTTACACTCCCCACCGGAGAGCTCCAGATATGCCGAGACCTCTTCTTCTACTCCCATGGCCGGATCAGCCTGCATCGTCAGCACGATAGGTTCATTCCAGTCTCTACCCACATCCCTGTAGGTGTCGCTGTTGTTTATCTCTTTGGCCCATTCCTTCACCCACTCGTCCGAGAAGATTCCTTTCATTGAACCGACCTCCCCGTTCAGTAGAAGGCATCGGATGATAACCTAAAAGGGTAAAGTATCGTATGTGTTTAGGTTCTGTCAAGAGCGAGGGATTCCTCGAGCAGGCCAAGGATCGCGTCGTTTACTACATGTGGCTCTTCGTGCTGGAGCCAGTGGGTGGCGTTGGGGAGCATGATGAGCTCGGCGCGGTCGCAGAATCTGATACTCTCACGGGCGAGTTCTTTGACGAGGAAGTCGTCTCGCTCACCCCAGATGACTCTGGTGGGGGCTTTGACGCGCGGATCTTCGGGGATCGGGGGAGCGTGGCGCACGAGCGCCCGGTACCAGTTGAGCATTCCCTGGAAGGCCCCATCTCTCTCCCAGGCCTCGCGGTACTCGTCGAGGTCGGATCTCGAGAAAGCATCCGACCGGCTGCTAGCGAGGAGCGCCTGCCGCAGGATGCGCCAGCCGGTAAGCCGCGAGACGGCCTCGGGAAGATACGGGAGCTGGAAGAGCGCGATGTACCAGCTGTACACCATCTGCGACGGTCTGGCCGGCAGAAGCTGGCTGAACGCCAGCGGGTGCGGTGCGTTCAGTATCACGAGCCGCTCCACGACCGAAGGCTGCCACAGTGCGAGAAACCAGGCTACGACTCCACCGAGGTCGTGGCCCACCACAGTCGCGCTGCTTCTTCCACACTGCTCTATCAAGACCCGCACGTCGTCGACCAGCTCCTCCATCCGGTACTCCCAGACCCAGCGCGGCTTATCAGAGAGATTGAACCCCCGTTGATCCGGAACCACCACTCGACACCCCGCTGCAGCCAGCGCCGGGATCTGCTCCCGCCACCCGTACCAGAACTCCGGAAACCCATGCAACAAAACTACCATGGGCCCATCCTCCGGACCGGCCTCCACTACATGCAGTCTCACTCCCACGGAAATTCCCACATGCCGAAACGTCGCCTCAACTTCCATCCGTCGCCCTCTCCCTCGTAACCATCCGTGTAGTTGACCTGCTCCCATCCTGAAGTTATCATCAGATTACCACAGATAGATCATTTTATAGCGCGAGATTTCCTGTATTGAGAGGGGTGGCGGAATCGTAGGAAAGATCTTTCGGGGCATAAGGGAGGGTTTGGGGATCGGGGATCTCCCGGCGCGGGAGGTAGAGCGCAGGTACGCCGATTCGGCTTCGCGGTTTATGGAGTTGGGTGAGGCGCGGGTGCACTACAAGGACGAGGGGAGAGAGGGAGCCCCCGCGCTTCTTCTTCTGCACGGCACCTTCTCGTCGCTGCACACGTGGGATGGATGGGTCGATAGGTTGAGGGACCACTACCGGATGGTGAGGCTGGACATCCCTGGATTCGGCCTCACCGGGCCGCCGCGAGGGGGTCGCTTCACGATTGAGTGGATGGTGGGTTTCATAGACGACTTCACCGAGGAGCTGGGTTTGGAGAGGTTTCACGTCGCCGGTAACTCGCTCGGAGGATATTTCGCGTGGCGCTACGCCGCCGAGCGCCCCGGGAAGGTCGATCGTCTGGTGCTCGTGGACGCGGCGGGCTATCCCATGCCGCTGCCGCCGATCTTGAAGTTCATCGCCACTCCCGTGCTGGGGTCCAGCTACAGAGTGCTCTCGCCGCGCTTTCTGGTCGAAGCTAACGTCAGGCAGGTCTACGGGGACACGCGCAGGATAAGAGATCACGTCGTGGAGAGGTACCACCTGCTCATGCTACGTGAAGGCAACCGGAGGACGCTGAAAGAGAACCTGCCGCACCTGAGCAGGTTCGAGGATTTCCGGCGCGTCAGAGACGTGCGCGCCCCCACCCTCGTAATGTGGGGAGAGGAGGATCGCTGGATCTCCCCCTCCATGGCGCGCAGGTTCATGCGAGATCTCCCCCAGGCCAGGCTCGTCACCTACCCCGGTGTAGGGCACGTCCCGATGGAAGAGATCCCTGAGCGCACCGCCGATGACGCGCACGCGTTTCTGAGTGGTTCCGCGGATCTCGCACGGCAGGCAGGCTCAGAGAAGGAGAGAGAGTGAAGGCCGGATCCACCTCCCCGCGCAGGAGATACTGCATCGTAGGAGCCGGGTACTTCGGACTCGGCGCGGCGAAGGCTCTACGAGACGACGGAGTCCCTTACGACCATCTCGCCGGGGGCAACGGCGTCGGGAACACTCTGACGGAGACACTCATGGCCACCTCTTCGAAACGGTCCATCGAGCACCCCGATTACCCGGTCCCCGAGGAGTGGCCGGAGTTCCCCGGCGAGGGGCGGATACGCGCCTACCTGAGAGATTTCGCACGGGAACACGACCTCGACGGGAAGATAGAGTTCGGGCGAAGCGTAAAAGGAGCGCGACCGCTCGATGGCAGAGACGGACACAGCGGGTGGCGGCTGGAGCTGGAGGACGGCGAGATACGGCACTACGCCGGCATCGTCCTCACCGAGGCGCGCACGCAGAAACCCCGGGTGGACCTCCCCGGTCATTTCTCAGGCAAGCGGGTTTACGCCACAAACGAAGAAGAAACCAGAGATCTCGAAGATGAGAGGGTGCTCGTCATTGGAGACGGCAACCTCGCCTGCGCCATCGCCACCAGGATAGGACGACGCTCCAGGAAATGCTACGTCTCCACCAGGGGCGGTTCTCTCCTTCCGGAGACGCTGCTCGGCGTGCCTCTCTCAGAGCTCGAGGAACGGCTGTGGTGGCTCTCCGACGAGCGGTTTCTGGGGCGGCTCGTCGGGCCTCTCTCCCGTATGATCTTGAGAGATCAACCACCGTCACGGCTCCTGCGACGCGATCTTTTGGAGGAACCAATCGTCAGCTCCGAAGCCCTGCACCAGATACGACGCGGCGCTCTCGAAGTGAAGCCGGAGGTCGCGCGCTTCGATGGCGAGGACGTTCACTTCGTCGACGGAAGCGTCGCCGCGGTGGATGCCGTCGTCCACGTCCCCTCGGAGAGAGACGTCGCGCTCCCCGTGGGCGAAGAGCTCTTGAAGTACGAAAACGGCGTTCCGGTGCGCGTCGGGTCCGTCTTCCTACCGGGTCTGACCAACTGCTACCTCTTCGGGCCCCTGATCACACGCGGAGGAAGCGGTCGCATCATCTCCGAGGGCAGCGAAGTCCTCGCCAGAGCGATACGAGCTCAGGAAGAGTTGAGCCACCCCCTCGTCGAGGATCTCGCGCGCATGTGGCCGCCGGACTCGCGCCTCCCTCTGAGCCCGGCCGCCGTACTGCGCGAGATACGAGCGCTGCGACGCTGCATCGATGGGATAGTCCTCTACGGCCGCTTCAGAGGGTACACGGCAGGCATGCCGCCCGCGATACCACCGGCTCCCGCGCAGCACGAAAACGCTTCAACGGCACGGAAGGAGGCCCTCAGCACATGAGACTCAGGCCATCAGCGGAGTTTCTCGCCCGGGCTCTGGGCGCGGCCGCCGGCGCGGCGATAAAGCGCTCCCCCTCAAGACGACTCTCTTTCGCCGCCCTCGGGGCGCTCTCTTCCCTCGCGGCTGGAGAGCGGCCCGCTCGGATCCCCCTGCGGGGCATGAGGGTCGTCATCACCGGGGCCTCCGGCGGCGTGGGCAGGGCCACCTGCGAGGCCCTGCGCAGAGAGGGGGCGCGCGTCGTCGGCATCGACCTCTCCCCCGGAGAAGGCACGATTTTCGGCGACGTGACCAGCAGAGAGAGCATCGAAGCCGCGATCGAAGAGGCGGCGCGATCCCTCGGCGGGATCGACATCCTCATCAACAACGCCGGGATAGGTCGCGGAGCGGACGCTGGAGATTTTCCACAGGAAGAAGCGTACAAGACGCTGGAGGTCAACCTGTTCGGGGCGTGGAACACCACCGCCGCCGCCCTTCCGCACCTCTTGAAGAGCGGAGGCCACGTCGTCAACGTCTCCAGCGGCCTCGCCATACTCAACGTCCCCTACGCCGCCCCCTACGCCGCCAGCAAGCGCGCTCTCGCAGCGTATTCCGACGCGTTGCGCCTGGAGTACGCCGGGCGCATAACCGTCAGCACCATCTACCCCGGCTACATGAAGACACCCATCCATGACGTCGTCGAGTCGCAGAACGCCTCCCTGGATGGCCTGGTGCCCGAAGAGCCCGTCTCCAACGCCGCGGAGGCCGTGGTGAGCGCGTGCAAGACACGCGCACGCGACGTCTTCACCAGCTTCACCGGGCGCGCGGGGCTCGCCCTGGCCCGTCACTTCCCGGCGCAGGCCGACGCGGTCGTCAGGAGCCGGTTCGAGAAGATGCTCGAGAGCCGTCCGCTCCCGAGCTTCGTCAAGAACGCCCCGTGATGGAAAGTAAGATCGAGGAGGTTCCAGGCCCGTGCAGACCGTGAGCCATCAGGATACCGCGGATCGGAGAGACAGCGAAGGCTTCGAGGAGGTCGTGGACGTCGCCGTCGCCGGCACCGGCTTCGCCGGGCTCGGGATGGCCATCCGCATGAAGCAGGAAGGTCTCCACGACTTCGTTCTGCTGGAGCGTGCCGACGAGGTCGGCGGGACGTGGCGGGACAACACCTATCCCGGAGCCGCCTGCGACGTGCCGAGCCACCTCTACTCGTTCTCCTTCGCGCTCAACCCGGAGTGGAGCCGCAAGTTCTCCCCGCAGGAGGAGATACAAGAGTACCTCCGCCGGTGTGCCAGGGAGTACGGGATCATGCCCCACGTCCGGTTCGAGAGCGAGATCCTCTCGGCGGACTGGGACGAGGAGCTCCGCCGCTGGGAGATAGAGACCACCCGCGGACGCGTCTTCGCGAAGGTCTTCGTCTCCGGCATGGGGGCCCTGAGCGACCCTTCGTTTCCAGACGTCCCCGGCCTCGAAGATTTCGAAGGCCATTACTTCCACTCCTCGCAGTGGGACCACGACTACAACCTGAAGGGCAAGCGAGTCGCCGTGGTGGGAACCGGGGCCTCGTCCATCCAGTTCGTCCCCCAGATACAACCCCTCGTCGAGAGCCTGCACGTCTTTCAGCGCACGCCGCCGTGGATCATCCCGCGTCGGGATCGGGGTTTCACGAGGCTCGAGAAGTGGGCGCTCAAGAGTGTACCGGGGCTGCAGAAGCTCCTCAGGTCGGGGATCTACTGGGGACGGGAGAGCTACGTCCTCGGCTTCAGCGTAGACACGCGGTTCATGAAGGCGATAGAGCTGCTCGCCAGAGCTCATCTGCATCGCCAGGTTCCCGACCCGGAGCTGCGCGAGAGGCTCACCCCGGACTACACCATAGGCTGCAAGCGCATCCTCCTCGCCGACGACTACTACCCTGCCCTGATGCAGCCCAACGCCGAAGTGCTGACCGAAGGTCTCGCAAAGGTCGAAGGCTCCACGGTAGTGGGGTCCGGGGGCAGCAGACGTGAGGTCGATGCGATCATCTTCGGAACCGGCTTCCTGATCCACGACCTTCCGGCCTCCCACAGGATACGGGGGCGGGGCGGCACGCTCCTCGCAGACGTCTGGCGCGAAGGCACCGAAGCGTACAATGGGACGACCATCACCGGGTTCCCGAACCTCTTCTTGCTGCTCGGTCCCAACACCGGCGTCGGACACACCTCGCAGGTGTACATGATCGAGAGCCAGATCGAATACGTACTCTCCTGCCTGAAGATGCTGGAGAGGCGCGGTGCGGAGACGCTGGAAGTACGCGAAGAGGTTCAGAGAGACTACAACGACCGTCTCCAGAGAGCTTTGCGCGGGACGGTGTGGACGTCTGGAGGATGCCGTAGCTGGTATCTGGATGAGAGGGGGCGCAACTACACCCTCTGGCCCGGCTTCACCTGGCGCTTCAGGCGCATGACCCGGGAGGCCGATCCCGCCGACTACGTCCTGGAAGGGAGACTCTCAACGAGCAGGCGTACGAGGAGGCCGGTCGCCCTGTAGAGACAGGACGTATCTTTCACAGTTTTCGGAAGCTGCAGCGAGCCGCCAGGAGGAGATAGATGTCAGGGAAAGTCCCGCCGTTCTGTCCGGAGTTCATGGTCGTGGCCTCGCGCGACCTGCTCAGAGGGCTCGAAAGGGCACGAAAATACGGCGATATCGTGCGCACGAGGGTGCCGGCTTCTCTGTGGCTGATCTTCGATCCGGACGCCATAGAGGAAGTGGTCGTCAGGAAGAACAAGAGCTTTCGCAAAGGCGTCGTGGAGAAGAACAGCCTATCGTACATGGGCAACGGCCTGCTCACCAACAATGGAGACTCGTGGCGGCGAAACCGCCGTCTCATGCAACCAGCGTTCCACAGAAAGAAGATCGAGGCCTACGCCGAGACGATGGTTCGCTGCGCGGAGGAGATGCTCGAGGAGTGGGTGCCGGGCCGAGAGATCGACCTGCACGAAGAGATGATGGCCGTGACGCTGCGTATCATCAACCTGACGGCGTTCGGCGCGGACGTGAAAGAGAGCGCGGAGGCCGTGAGCCGCGCCCTCCTGCCAATCGGCGACAGGCTGGAGGGGCCGGGGCGCAACATGTACCCGCTCCCCGAGCGTATCCCCACCCCGACGAACCTCCGCTACCGCCGGGAGATGCGGCGTCTGGACTCGATCATCCGCTCCATCATCGATGACAGACGACGCGCCGGAGACGCCGGAGAGCGGGATGACCTGCTCTCCATGCTGCTCTCCGCCCGTTACGAAGACACCGGTGAGGGGATGAGTGACGATCAGATACGCGACGAGGTGATGACGATCTTCCTCGCCGGACACGAGACCACCGCCAACGCCCTGACGTGGGCCTTCCACCTTCTCGCCGAGAATCCGGAGTCGGACGAGCTCCTCTCCAGAGAGGTGCAGGAGGTCGTCGGAGAGCGCGAGCCGAACTTCGCCGACGTCCCGAAGCTCCGCTATGCCACGGCGGTCTTCAAGGAATCCATGCGCCTCTATCCCCCGGTCTTCGCCTTCACCCGTGAAGCTGCGGAAGACGTGGAGATCGGCGGCTACACCATGCCGGCAGGTACCGAGGTCGTCGTGAGCCAGTGGGTCACGCATCGGGACCCGAAATTTTTCTACGAACCCAGGACGTTCAGACCGGAGCGGTGGCTGGACGGATCAACCGGGGGACTTCCCAGATATGCCTACTTCCCCTTCGGAGGGGGGCCCCGGCAGTGTATCGGCAAGCCCTTTGCGGAGATGGAGGGGCCTCTGATTATGGCCTCGATAGTCCGACGCTACAGGCTTTCCTACAGGGAACCCGGACAGGAGGTCAGACTGCGTCCCGCCGTCACGTTGCGTCCCTCCTTCGGTCCGGACAACCGCTACGGGCTACCCCCTATGGTGCCAGAAGGACGGGTTGCAAGACGGTCTCCGGTCCGGATCTCATCCCCACGTTAGTGGGGCTCGGGGTGAGCGGGCTCTCTATGAGCTCTCCTTCGATTCCCAGGGTCAAGAGGGTGGTTTCGGGGCTGCCGTAGGGTTCTTCAGCCGAGCAGGCTCTCTCCCGGCAGCCCTCCGCGGTCCGCGCCGAGCCAGGCGGCGACCGTCGCCCCGACGTCCGAGAATCCCCGGCGCACGCCGAGCGGGCGCGCCTTCCCGCTGGCGTCCGCCAGGAGCAGCGGCACCCGCTCGCGGGTGTGGTCGGTGCCGCGGAAGGTCGGGTCGTTGCCGTGGTCGGCGGTGACGATGAGGAGGTCCTCTTCGCCGAGGGTCTCCAGGATCTCCGGGAGGCGCCGGTCGAAGCGCTCCAGGTTCTCCGCCATCCCCTCCGGGTCGCGCCGGTGGCCGTACTTGGCGTCGAAGTCGACCAGGTTGGCGAAGACGAAGCCCTTCTCGAGATCGCCGAGCGCCTTGAGCACCGCGTCCACCTTCGCCATGTCGTCCGGTTTGCCGGGGAGGTGGCGGGTTATCCCCCGGCCGTCGAAGATGTCGTAGATCTTACCCACGGCGACGACCTCCCTCCCCGAGGCCTCCACCCTGTCCAGATAGGTCTCCCCGAAGGGCTCGATGCCGTAGTCGTGGCGGTTCTCGTTCTCCCGCTCGTAGGAGCCGGGCTCTCCGTGATAGGGGCGGGCGATGACCCGCTCGACCATTATCCTGCCCTCGCCGATGAGCATACGGTGGGCCTTCTCGCAGGCCGCGTAGAGCTCCTGAAGCGGGATCACACCGGTGTGGGCCGCGACCTGAAAGACCGAGTCGGCGGAGGTGTAGACGATCCAGGCGCCCGTCCTCTCCTGCTCTGGCCCGAGCTCCTCTATTATCTGCGTGCCGGAGGCCGGGCGGTTGCCGATCACCCTCCTCCCGGTCTCCCGTTCGAAACGGGAGATGATCTCCTCCGGGAACCCCTCGGGGTAGGTGGGGAGCGGCTCTTCCAGCACGAGCCCCATCATCTCCCAGTGGCCGGCGAGCGTGGCCTTCGCCGCCGAGCGCTCGGTCATGAGGCCCCAGGAGGCCCGGGGCTCTTCGGTTGGAGGCACTCCTTCCAGCTCCAGGACGTTGCCGAGCCCGAGGGAGGCCAGGTTCGGCAGCCTGAGGCCGCCCACGGCCCGGGCGGTGTGGGCCAGCGTGTTCGCGCCCTCATCGCCGAACCTGGCCGCGTCGGGAGCGTCTCCGACCCCGACGCCGTCCAGCACGATCACGGTGGCCCTGCGTCCCATGTCCCTCCTTGCGGTACCATCTAGCTGACGTATCGGAAAGAATATCAGGGCCTGGAGATTTCTTGCGAGATGGGTCTGACCTCTGAGACGAAGACCACGGAGGGTCGGGTGCGCGACGCCCGGGCCGAGGATGCCGGGGTCCTCTACGAGCTGGCCTGCGAGCTGGCGAGGGCTGTTGGAGACGTGGAGCCGCCGCAGGGGGCGGTGAGGGAGAGGCTGCTCGAGCTTCTGGAGGAGCCGCGGGCCCGGGTCTTCGTGGCCGAGCTCGGGTGTGGCGTCGTCGGGGCCGCGAGCGCCTGGGTGAAGCCGGATCTCGCCCACGGCGACCGGGTGGTCGAGGTGCCGATGCTCGTCGTCTCGCAGGAGTACCGGCGCAGGGGGTTCGGGAGGCTCCTGATCGAGGCGGTGAAAGAGCTCGCTCTCGCGAGCGGGGCCTCGCTCATCGAGCTGGTCGCCACGAAGGACAACAGGAGCGCCCGCAACTTCTACCGGACGATGGGCTTCGTCGAGACCGAGCACGTGGCGCTCGAGTACGTCGGCGACCTGCGCGAGACCTCCTAAAGTAACACCCGGGCCGCGGCGAGGAGCAGGATGGCGGTGGTGGGCAGGGCGGCGTAGAGGATGCGCCTCAGAGGAACCTCCTGCACGATGCGCAGCCCGGCCGGGATGAGCCCGGCCCCGAAGAGCACCCCGAGGACCCACCTGAGACCCGGTACGGCGGAGAGCACGGCCAGGTACCCGAGCGGGTACGCGAGCGTCCGCCAGGTCATCAGGTAACCGAAGCGCCCCCCGATCGACCCCAGGTGGTAGAGTGCGCCGAGCGCGAGGGAGAGCGGGAGCGGCAGGAGGAGCGCCGCCGCGGCCTCCCGGATTCCCCCCGCGAAGAACCACGCCACGGCCGCTGGAAGCCCTGAGAACGCCAGGAAGAGCGCCGGGGCGCGCACGTCACCGAGCTTCGGCAGGACCTCGAAGAACTGCAGGGGGTGTGAGACGAGCCGGCCGAAGAGCCTGAGGTAGCTGGAGAGCGGACGCGAGACGTCCCACTCGCTCGGCGCCCCCCGGATCGTCTCCCGCGTGTAGCCGCGCTTCGTCATGGCGGCAGTATACGCGGTGCGCCGGGTGTTTTGCGCCCCATGACCCCGGGCGGTATAACTCTGTGGGCGTGTCCTGTGAAAGGAGATCTTTGAGAGGTTCACCAGAGGATGACGGCGACCTCGTCGTCGAGACCCGGGGGCTGACCAAGCGCTACGGGAGGGTGCTCGCCGTGGACGGCGTGGACCTCCACGTGCGGCGGGGTGAGATCTACGGGTTCCTCGGGCGCAACGGAGCGGGAAAGACGACCACCCTGCGGATGCTCCTCGGCCTGATCCGGCCCACCGCCGGGGAGGCCCGGGTGCTCGGACGGAGGCCCGGGGATCCGGCCGTGCTCTCCCGGATCGGCTCCCTGGTCGAGACGCCGGCCTTCTACCCCTTCCTCTCCGGGATGGACAACCTGCGCGGGGTGGCGAGCTACGCCGGGATCCGGGCGGGACGGGGGAGGTTGCGCGAGGTGCTCGAGCAGGTCGGGCTCGGGAAGAGCGCGAGGACGAAGTTCAGAAAGTACTCTTTAGGGATGAAGCAGCGTCTCGGCGTGGCGGCGGCGCTCTTGAAGGACCCGGAGCTGCTCGTCCTCGACGAGCCGACGAACGGGCTCGACCCGCAGGGGATAACCGAGATGCGCACCCTGATCCGCTCGCTCAGGGAGGAGGGCAGGACGGTGCTTCTCAGCAGCCACCTGATGTCCGAGGTCGAGCAGGTGTGCGACCGGGTCGGGATCGTAAGCCGGGGGCGTCTGGTCGCCGAAGGCTCCGTCGAAGACCTGCGCGGGGTGGGTGGTCTCGTCGTGCGGGCCGAGCCCCTCGGGAGGGCTGGCGAGATCCTCCGCTCCGTGGAAGGCGTCGGGGGAGTCGAGGTTTTGGACGGCGAGCTGCGTCTCGCCGCTGCCCCCGAGGCCGCGCCGGCGGTGGCCCGCGCCCTGGTCGAGTCCGGGATGGAGCTGCTGGAGCTGCGGGTGGCCCGGCGGTCGCTGGAGGAGGCGTTCTTCGAGCTCGCAGGCGAGCGGGAGGGGGAGGGTGGGACGTGATCGCGTGCCTCCGCTTCGAAGTCTACAAGTTCCTCCGGCGGCCCTCCACCTGGATACTCGCGCTCATCCTCGTCGTCGCCGTCGCCTTCCTGGACTACTACCAGCTCTACAACGCCTACGAGACGACCGTGAACGGCGGCAAATCTTTCGTCGGGAACCTCTCGGGGCGCGGTCTGAGAGACTTCAGGGATTACATGCTCCCGAAGGAGGCCACGCTCAACATCCCCTCGTTCCTCGCAGCGCTCGCCGCGCCGTTCGTCCTGATCCTCGGGGCACTCTCGGTCGGGAGCGAGTACGGCTGGGACACCGTGAAGACCTCGCTCACGCAGGGCGTCGGGAGGGCGGGCCTGCTCGCCGGGCGCGTCCTCGCCGTCGCCGTGGTCACCCTGGCCTTCGTTGTCGTCTCGTTCGCCGCCGGGCTCGTCTCGAGCTACGTCGTCGCCGGGGCTCTCGGCGTGCGGGCGGTAGCCTGGCCGGAGGCCTCCATGCTCCTGAAGAGCATGGGGGTCACCTGGCTCATCTTCGGCGCCTGGGCCTCGCTCGGGATGTTCCTCGCGTTCCTGTTCCGGGGGACGGCGCTCTCGATCGGGCTCGGCCTCATCTACGGGATCGTCTTCCAGACGCTCATCTCGAGCCTCTCGGCCAACAGCGAGCTCTTCCAGAGAATACTCGACGCGCTGCTCTCCAAGAACTCCTCCGATCTGGTGAGCTCGCTCGGCAGCGCGCCGAAGGCCTTCTCCGGGGGGCAGAGCACCGGTGACCCGACCCAGGCCGCCCTCATCCTCTCCGCCTACGTCGTCGCCTGTCTTCTGCTCTCGGCGCTCCTTTTCGGGCGGCGGGACGTGACCTAGGCGGAGCGGGGAAGCGTCCACGCTTACTGTTATACTTTCGAGAGGCATCGAGGTCTTCGGGCTTATCGAGTTTGACATCGCAGAAAGGCGGGAGGCGATGAGCGTAAAAGACTCTTTTGGCGTACGCAAGAAGCTTGCGAGCGACTCCGGAGAGGTCGCCTACTACAGTCTGAAGGAGCTGGATGAGAAGGTCTCCGGGGACGTCTTCTCGCTGCCGTTCTCGCTCAGGGTGATCCTGGAATCCCTCGCGCGGGAGTGCGGCGGCAAGTTCGTCTCCGAAGAGGACGTCGAGACCCTGGCCTCCTGGCCGGATTCGGTCGGGGAAGAGCTCGCTTATCTGCCGGCGCGGGTTGTGATGCAGGACTTCACGGGCGTTCCGGCGATCGTGGACCTCGCGGCGATGCGCAGCGCGATGAAGGCCGTCGGGGGCGACCCGAAGAAGATCAACCCGCTCATCCCGGTCGACCTGGTGATCGACCACTCGGTCCAGGTCGACGCGTTCGGGACGCCGCTGGCCTTGCGGATCAACGCCGAGCGCGAGTTCGAGCGCAACCGCGAGCGCTACGAGTTTTTGAAGTGGGGCCAGCAGGCCTTCGACAACTTCAGCGTGGTCCCGCCGGCCACCGGTATCATCCACCAGGTCAACCTGGAGTACCTCTCGAAGGTGGTGCAGGTGCGCGACGGGGTGGCCTTCCCGGACACCTTGCTCGGCACCGACAGCCATACCACGATGATCAACGGCCTCGGGGTGCTCGGCTGGGGCGTGGGCGGCATCGAGGCCGAGGCGGTGATGCTCGGCCAGCCCTACTACATGCTCTCCCCCGAGGTGATCGGGTTCAAGCTCACCGGGGCTCTGGGCGACGGGGTGACGGCGACCGACCTGGTCCTCACGGTGACCGAGATGCTGCGGGCGCACGGGGTCGTCGGCAAGTTCGTCGAGTTCTACGGCGAGGGGCTCTCGAAGCTGCCGCTGCCCGACCGGGCGACGATAGCGAACATGGCGCCCGAGTACGGGGCGACCTGCTCGTTCTTCCCGGTGGACGAGGAGACGTTGAAGTACCTGCGGGGCACCGGGCGCGAGGATCTGGTGGACCTCGTCGAGCGCTACACCAAGGAGCAGGGGCTCTTCCGCACCGACGAGACGCCGGAGCCGCGCTTCTCGGAGACGCTCGAGCTGGATATGGCGACCGTCGAGCCGAGCCTGGCCGGACCCAGGAGGCCGCAGGACAGGATCCGGCTCTCCGAGGTCAAGTCGAACTTCCGGCGGGCGCTGGCCGAGATCACCGGCGCGACGAACGGGCACGCGAACGGGAGTGGCACCCAGAAGGACGCCCCGATCGAGGAGCAGTCCGCCGAGTCGTTCCCGGCGAGCGACGCCCCGGCCGACGCGGCGGGCGTTACCGGGGAGGGCGAGCCGGAAGCGCACCCCTCTTCGGGCGGCGAGGAGGCCGATCCCGGCGGGACGGTCACCGTCACGCTCGATGGCGAGGAAGACAGGATCGGGCACGGATCGGCGGTCATCGCCGCGATAACGAGCTGCACCAACACCTCGAACCCCTCGGTGATGGTCGGGGCGGGGCTCCTGGCGAAGAAGGCGGTCGAGAAGGGCCTCTCGGTCGCGCCGCACGTGAAGACGAGCCTCGCGCCGGGCTCGAAGGTCGTCACCGAGTACCTGGAGACCTCGGGGCTCCTGGACTACCTGGAGAAGCTGCGCTTCGACGTGGTCGGCTACGGGTGCACCACCTGCATCGGCAACTCCGGGCCGCTCCCCGACCCGATCCACGAGGCGATCGAGGAGAACGACCTGGTCGTCGCGGCGGTCCTCTCGGGCAACCGCAACTTCGAGGGCCGGATCAACCCGGACGTGAAGGCCAACTACCTGGCCTCCCCGCCGCTCGTGGTCGCCTACGCGCTCGCCGGGCGGGTGGACATAGACCTGGAGAACGAACCCCTCGGGCACGACGGCGACGGCAACCCGGTCTACCTCAGGGACATCTGGCCCTCGCAGGAGGAGATCGCCCGCGAGATCGCCGGCGCCCTCGACCCCTCTCTCTACAGGGAGCAGTACGCCGACGTCTACACCGGCAACGAGCAGTGGAATGCGGTCGAGGTGCCCTCGGGCGAGCTCTACGAGTGGGATCCGGACTCCACCTACATCCAGGAGCCCGCGTTCTTCAAGGACCTCAGCCCCGAGCCCGAACCCCTGAAGGACATAGAGGGGGCGCGGGTTCTGGTGAAGGTCGGCGACTCGGTCACCACCGACCACATCTCCCCCGCCGGGGCGATCCCCTCCAAGAGCCCGGCCGGGCAGTACCTGATCTCCAAGGGCGTCGAGCCGCGCAACTTCAACTCCTACGGCTCCCGCCGCGGCAACCACGAGGTGATGGTGCGGGGGACCTTCGGCAACATCCGCCTGAAGAACCAGCTCGCCGGCGGCAAAGAGGGCGGTTACACCGTCCACCTGCCCGACGGGGAGGAGACCACGATCTACGAGGCCTCCGTGCGCTACCAGGAGGAGGGCGTGCCGCTCCTGGTCATCGCGGGCAAAGAATACGGCACCGGCTCGAGCCGCGACTGGGCGGCCAAGGGAACCTTCCTGCTCGGGATAAAGGCCGTCATCGCCGAGAGCTTCGAGCGCATCCACCGCTCCAACCTGATCGGGATGGGCGTCCTTCCGCTGCAGTTCACGGACGGGGAGAGCGCCGATTCACTGGGCCTCACCGGCCGCGAGACCTACGACATCCTGGGCCTCGAAGACCTCTCGCCGGGCAAGGAGCTCACCGTGCGCGCCACCACCGAAGAGGGCGAGACCAGGGAGTTCCGGGTGAAGGCCCGGGTCGACTCTCCCGTCGAGGTCGAGTACGTGAGAAACGGCGGCATCCTCCAGACCGTCCTGCGCCAGCTCCTGAAGGAGGATGGCTGAGCTGCCGCAGAAGGTCCTGGTAGCCCGCAGGATCCCCGAGGTCGGGCTGGACCTCCTCTCAGGCCTCGACGTGGAGGTTCTCTCGGAGGAAGATCCCCCGCCGCGGACGGCGCTCCTTCGCGCCGTCCGCGGCGCCTCGGGGATTCTCACCACGCTGACCGAGCGGGTCGACGCGGAGGTGCTCGACGCCGCGGGACCCTCGCTCGAGGTCGTCGCGAACATGGCCGTCGGCTACGACAACATCGACGTCGCCGCGGCGGAGAAGCGCGGCGTGATCGTCACCAACACCCCCGGCGTGCTCGACGAGACCACCGCCGACACCGCGTTCATGCTCATGCTGGCCGCCGCGAGGCGGCTCGGGGAGGCCGAGCGGATGGTCCGGGCCGGGAGGTGGCGCCACTGGGGTCCGGAGCTCCTCGTCGGCCTCGACGTGTGGGGCAAGACGCTCGGCATAGTCGGGATGGGGCGCATCGGACAGGCCGTCGCCCGGCGCGCCCGGGGCTTCGGTATGAGCGTCCTCTACACCGCCCGCAGCAGCAAGGCGGAGGCCGAGCGCGAGCTCGGGGCCCGGCGGGTGCACCTGGAAGAGCTTCTGGCAGAGAGCGACTTCGTCTCGCTGCACGTCCCGCTCACCCCGCAGACGCATCGTCTGATCGGCTCTAAGGAGCTCCGGAAGATGAAGAGCACCTCCGTGCTCGTCAACACCGCCCGCGGTCCCGTGGTGGACGAGGAGGCGCTCGCGGAGGCCCTTGCAGAGGGCCGCATCTTCGCCGCCGGACTCGACGTCTACGAGAACGAGCCCGGGGTGCACCCGAAGCTCCTGGAGCTGGAGAACGTGGTGCTCGCCCCGCACATCGGCAGCGCCTCGATTGAGACGAGGAACAGGATGGCCGAGATGGCGGCCCGCAACCTCCTCGCCGTCCTGCGCGGCGAGGAGCCGCCGAACCCCGTCGTCACCCGGCGATGAGGGCTCCGCAGCGGGTTTTGTAGTAAGATCTTGCGATCCTGTTCGTGACCGGGAGGGACTATGCTCACCCTGGCCGAAGAACTCTTGCTTCTCGCCCTCGACGACGAGAGCGGCGCGGTCGAGCCCGCGGTCTCGGGGTCGCTGCAGTACGGGATCGCCGGGGCTCTCCTGATGGAGCTCGTGCTCGCGGGGAGGCTCGGGATGCAGGATGGCCGGCTCGTGACGCTGGACGAAACCCCTACGGGCGACGGGCTTCTGGACGAGGTCGCCGGGATGATACGCTCCGGGGAGCCGCGCGAGCCCGGGTTCTGGGTCGAGCGTCTCGGCCGGAGGGATCCGAAGGACGCTCTGCTCCCTCGTCTGGTCGAGAAGGGGATACTCCGGCGCGACCGGCGGCGGGTGCTCTGGCTCATCTCGAGCGTTCGCTACCCGACGCTCGACGGCCGGCCGGAACGTGACGTCAGGGAGAGGGTGCGGGAGGTCGTCTTCGGCGGAGCGGAGCCGCTGCCGCGCGACGCGGCGCTCCTCGGCCTGATCAAGGCCTGTGACCTCGTGGACGTGGTCTTCCGCGCGGGAGAGCGGGAGCGGGCCCATGAACGGCTCGATTCTCTGACCAGGGGTGAGTTGATCGGCCGGGCGGTGAGCGGGGCCGTGAGACAGGCGCGGGAGGATGACTTCTTCGCGGCCCAGGCGGCTGCGGCGGGTGCCGTCGTCTCCGCCACCTCCTCGTGCTCTTCGGGGGGATCCTGCTGATGAGGGGGGAGATCCCGGTCGCCGTCGTAACCGGCTCGGGGCGCGGGATAGGCCGGGCCACGGCGATCGAGCTGGCCCTGCGCGGCTACCGGGTGGCGGCGAACGACGTGCGCGAGCCGGAGGCGACGCTGGACGAGCTGCGCAGCCTCGGGGCCGGGGCCATGGCACTCCCGGGTGACGTATCCGAGGAGAGCGACGTCCGGAGGATGGCCGCGAGCGTCCTGGAGCGTTTCGGGCGGGTGGACGTGCTGGTGAACAACGCCGGGATCAGCAGGATCGTCCCCGCCGAGGAGACGACGCTGGCCGACTGGAGCCGGACGCTCGCGGTGAACCTGACCGGTCCTTTCCTGATGTGCCGGGAGTTCGGCCGGGTGATGCTGGAGCGGGGCTCGGGCAGCATCGTCAACGTGAGCTCCGTGGCCGGGCTTCTGGGGGTGGCGGACCGGGCGGCGTACAACGCGAGCAAGCACGGCCTCGTCGGCCTCACCCGCACCCTCGCCGCGGAGTGGGGCGGGCGCGGCGTGCGGGTGAACGCGGTCTGCCCCGGATGGGTGAAGACGGAGATGGACGCCGAGGATCAGGCCGGGGGCGGCTACACCGACGCGGACATCGAGGGAAGGGTGCCGATGGGGCGCTTCGCCTCGCCCGCGGACGTCGCGCGGGCCGTCGCGTTCCTCGCCGAACCGCGCGAGAGCGGCTTCGTCAACGGCCACACCCTCTCAGTCGACGGCGGCTGGTACGCCGACGGGAGCTGGGAGAGCCTGCGCCGCCGCAAGCAGGGCCGCTAGTCGCCGCGCGGAGGTCTCTTCCATACGGGAGAATCTCTGTCCGGGTCGGCCTTCCAGACGCGGTAGGAGTAGACGAGGGGCACCGCGACGCAGACGAGGACTGTCGGCCCGATCGCGACCGCACCCGCCGCGGGGTACACCAGGCCCATCCCCATCAGCGCCAGTCCGGCGAGCACGAAGAGCCATCCCCCGAGGCGGTGGGTCCTGACCCACGAGCGCCTGCTCGAGAGCGTCCACGGCGTTCGGATGCCGACGAACCAGTTGGGCCTCACCTTGCCCAGGAAGTTGCCCAGCACCACGAACAGCATCCCGAGCACGACCGTGATCGCCCGGGAGAGGGAGAGTTCGTAGCCCAGATCCCACGCGAGCATGAACCCGTAGACGAGGGTGAGCAGGATCACGACCGCGTAGCGGAAGACGAGGTAGACCCCCCCGAAGGCTTCGTAGCTCTCCCGCAGGGGGTCGACCCGCGGCAGGAACCTCATCAACAGATAGACGCCCAGCGTGATCAGCGGGAGCAGGAAGAGCCCCTCGAACCTGCCCCCGTACCCGTCCGGCTTCCCGGAGAGATCCCAGTGCACCGGTACCCGGCCCGGTACCAGCTGCCACGCCCGGGCCCCGGCCGCGAACATCGCCGCGACCAGGACCAAAAGCGGCAGCTCAGTCCGCCAGCCCGTACGCATCCCGGACCTTCCTCGTGCCCTCTTTCCCCACCCCGAAGAGCTCCATCACCGCCCCCACGATCTCCTCACAGACGGAGACGTTCAGGCTGTAGACGATCGTCGTCCCGTGCCGCTCGGCCACGACCAGGTTCGCCTCCCTGAGCACCCTCAGATGTCCCGACATCGTCGAGGGCGCCACCCCCACCCGCTCCGCAAGCTCCCCCGCGCTCAGATCACCCTCCCCGAGCAACCGCAGAACCTCCCGCCTTCTCGGATCCCCCAGCGCCCTGAATGTACTGTCCACCTCGCTCCTTTTTCGTTGTTTCGCCAAACAACGAAATAATGTTATCATGCCGGGTGTCGATCTTCGGAAGAGAGGAGGCTACCGTGGCCGGGAAGAGGCGCTGGGGGGAGCTGAGCCGGGGGCAGCGGGCGGCGATTGTTCTGGCGGGTACGGTCGAGCTCGGGCTGAAGGTGGCGGCGCTCGTGGATCTTTACCGGCGCGAGGAGAGCGAGGTGAGGGGGCCGAAGGCCGCCTGGGTGGTCGCGCAGGCGGTGAACTTCTTCGGGCCGGTGGCGTACTTCGCTTTCGGGCGCCGGAGCAGTTTTGACCGGTAGGGTGTGGGCGGGTAGAATGCCGGCCATGATCGCCGGTCACGGGATGAACGTGCGCTTCTATTACTTTATCCGGCGGGCCCTCCGGAGGGACGGGCCGGCCGGCGGGGTTCACCCGGCTTAACCGCGGTCGGTTCGGCGGAAGATTCGGAGGGCGGAGGCTCCTGGAGCCTCCGCCTTTCGTTTGGGAGAAGACGGAGGGAGAAGAGGAGATGGTGATGAGGGAGATGCTCGTCCTGATGCGGCCCGGGAGTTCGCGGGCGCAGGCGGAGGCCGTGCGGGCGCAGGTCAGGGAGGCGGGGCTCGAGGCCGGCATGTTCCCGGGGACGGGGAGGATCGCGGTGTGGGTGGAGGGAGAACCCCCGGACGGGCTCGAGAGGACACTCGAGTTGCTGCCCGGGGTGGAGGAGGTACTCCGCGCCGACGGATCCGCGGGCACCAGCGACCTGCGCGTCACGGGCATCCGGCCGCTCTTGCCTCCGGCGATCCTCTCCGAGCAGCTCCCGCTCTCGGAGGGGCAGGCCCGGAGCGTCGGCCGGGCGCGGGAGGAGATCGTGCGGGTGCTCGACGGCTCGGACGACAGGCTCATCGTCGTGGTCGGGCCCTGCTCGATACACGACCCGGAGGCGGCCCTCGACTACGCCCGGAGGCTCCGGGGGATCGCCGACGAGTTGCGGGAGGAGCTCCTCGTCGTCATGCGGGTCTACTTCGAGAAGCCCCGGACGACGGTGGGCTGGAAGGGCCTCGTCAACGACCCGCACCTCGACGGGAGCTTCGCGATCAACGAGGGGTTGCATCTGGCGCGCAGATTGCTGCTGGAGATCGCGGAGCTCGGGCTCCCGGCCGGGTGCGAGTTCCTCGACCCAATCTCCCCGCAGTTCTTCGCCGACGCCGTCGCGTGGGGTGCGATCGGGGCGCGCACGACCGAGAGCCAGGTGCACCGCCAGCTCGCCTCGGGGCTCTCGATGCCGGTCGGCTTCAAGAACGGGACCGGGGGGAGCGTCAGGATCGCCGTGGACGCCGTCCGGGCCGCCGCCCACCCGCACAGCTTCCTCGGGGTGACCCGTCAGGGGCTCGCCGGGATCGTCACCACCCGCGGCAACCCGGACTGTCACGTGATCCTGCGCGGCGGCAAGAACGGGCCCAACTACGACGCGAAGAGCGTGGAGGGCGCGCTCGGGGAGCTGCGCGGCGCTGGCCTGCCGCCGCGGGTGATGGTCGATGCGAGCCATGACAACAGCGGCAAGGATTACCGGCGCCAGCCGCAGGTGGCCAGCGCGCTGGCGGAGCAGGTCTCCGGCGGGCAGCGGGGCATCGTCGGGGTGATGCTCGAGAGCTTCCTCGTCGACGGCCGGCAGGATCTCGACGCCGGGAAACCTCTCGTCTACGGCCAGTCCGTCACCGACTCCTGCATGGGGTGGGAGACGACAGTGCCGGTTCTGCGCGAGCTCGCGCAGGCCGTCCGCGCCCGGCGGAAGAAACCGGATGCGCCGGCCGCCGGGGCCTGGGCCACGACGTGATGTAGACTCACCGGTAGCCAGAGCGAGAGGAGCCTGCGGTTTTCGTGAAGGGATGGAGCACGGCGCTCCTGGTTTTGCTCCTCGCGGCCGTCGCGTGCGGCGGGAACCAGGGTGCCGGGACGCGGACGAAGGCGGCGCCGGACCTCGCCTCGACCCTGCCCGCCGCGGAGAAGGTCGACTGGGTGCGCTTCGGCTTCAGCCCCGATCGCAACGGGGTCAACCCGCACGAGAGGCTCATAGACCGCAAGAGCGTGGGGAGGCTGCGCAGGATCTGGCGGGCGAAGCTCCCCGACGTCGCCGACTCCTCCCCGGTGCTGCTGCACGGCGTCAGGGCGTCGGGGAAGGAGCGCGACGTGCTCTACGCGACGCTCGAGAACGGTTCGCTCGTCGCGCTGGATGCCGCGAGCGGCAGGAGGCTCTGGCTCCGCAGGACTTCCGGACCAAAGATCACCACCTCCTCGCCCGTCGCCGATCCCGCCCGCTCTCTCGTCTTCTCCTACGGGCTCGACGGCAGAATCCACCGGTACAGGGCTGCGAGCGGCAGGGAGATCGAAGGCAACGGCTGGCCGGCTCCGGTCACCAGGATGCCCGAGACCGAGAAGGGCTCCTCGGCGCTCAACGTAGCGGACGGGTGGGTGTACGCGACCACGAGCGGCTACCTCGGCGACGCCCCGCCATACCAGGGGCACGTCGTGGCGGTGAACGAGAGGACGGGAGAGGAGCACGTCTACAACAGCCTCTGTGCGAACGTCCGGCATCTGCTCTCGAACGGGGAGTGCGACTCGCAGCGCTCCGGCATCTGGGGCCGGGGCGGGGCCGTCGTGGATCCGGCGGACGGAAGCGTCTACGCGGCGAGCGGCAACGGTCCCTACGCCCCCTCCCGCGGCGACTACGCGGACAGCGTGCTGAGGCTCGCGGCTCCCGGTCTGCGCCTCGTCGATTCCTACACCCCGGAGAACTACCGGAAGCTCGAGGCGCAAGACCTCGACCTCGCGAGCGCCTCCCCCGCGGTCCTGCCCCGGATACTCCGGAGCAGAACCCCATATCTGCTGGTGCAGGGCGGCAAGGACGGAAAGCTGCGTCTGATCTCCCGCGGGAACATGAGCGGGAGGGGCGGTCCCGGTCACGTCGGCGGAGCGCTTCAGACCATACGCTCCGCTGGATGCGCCACCTTCACCCAGCCCGTGGTCTGGAGGAACGGAGGCAGGCTGCGCGTCATCGTCGCCGGCACCTGCGGGATGGCGGCCTACCGGGTGGCGACCGATGCGGGCGGCCGCACCCGCCTGCGTCTGGAGTGGAAGAAGGACTACAGGACGACCACGCCGGTCGTCGCGGGCGGGGTGCTGTTCGCGGCCTCGGACGGAGACCTGCTCGCGCTCGACCCCACCAGCGGACGCCTCCTGTGGTCGAGCGAACGGAAGGGTGCGGGCGGGACCATCGGGGACATCCACTGGGAGAGCCCCATCGTGGCGAACGGGAGAGTCTACGTCTCCGACGAGTCCGGCACGATGAGCGCCTACGGACTGCCCCGCGGGAAGTAGGGCACCTTCAGCTGTCGGCGCGCACGAAGATCGAACGCGTGAGCGGCTCACCCAGGGTGTGTACGGATCCGTCCTCCCCCTCGACCGTCACCACCCCGTCCACCCCGCGTACCTCCAGCACCCTGATCGCCGTGCCGGGTACCAGCCCTTGCTCCCCGAGATAGGCGAGCACGGCTTCGTCGCGCTGGTCCACCCGCGAGACGCGAACCTCTTCCCCCTCTTCGACGTCGCGCAGCGGCTTGTTCCGGTCCGGCTCCAGCATCCCTTCGGGGGTCGGGATGGGATCTCCGTGCGGATCGTGCGCCGGATGCCCGAGGTACTCCGCCAGACGCTCGGTGAACGTGTCCGAGACCGCGTGCTCGAGCCTCTCCGCCTCCTCGTGTACCTCGTCCCACGAATACCCCAGGTGCTCCAGGAGAAAAGTCTCTATCAGACGGTGCCGCCGGACCAGCCGCATCGCCTCCCTCTTTCCCCGCTCCGTCAAAGACGCCCCGTGGTAGCGCTCGTGCCGGACCAGCCCCATCTCCTGTAGCCGCACGAACATGTTCGATACCGAAGCAGCAGAGACCGAGAGCCGCTCCGCCACGTCCTTCGTCGAGGCCGCACCGGTGCCGGCTACCTCCCACACGCTCTTCAGATAGTCCCCGACCGAAACCGAGGGCTGGGTTTGCGAATTCGTATTCATCGGCGTCATCGTAAATGTTAGCCCAGGACAGCTCTTTTTCCAGAACCGTCTTCCCTTGACGGTTAACGCGAGCTGATAGTAATATTAGCCACGGCTAAATTCAAGGCGTAGATGGAGAGGCGTGTATTTTGAGCGGTAGGTCCGAGGAGCCTTTGCTGCGGGGCGAGGAGATGGTGGCGCGGGCTGCCCACGCCTCGCTCGAGGGGGGCAGGAAGGGTTTTCTGAGGAGACTGTGGCCGTTTCTGGGACCGGCGTTCATCGCGGCGGTTGCGTACGTGGATCCCGGCAACTTCGCGACGAACGTCTCCGGGGGGGTGAGCTTCGGGTACACGCTTCTGTGGGTCATCCTGGCGGCCAACCTGATGGCGATGCTGGTGCAGGCGCTTTCGGCGAAGCTCGGGATCGCGACGGGCAGGAATCTTCCGGAGGTGTGCCGGGAGAGGTTTCCCCGGTCGGTGACGGTCTTCCTCTGGCTGCAGGCGGAGGTCGTGGCGGTGGCCACCGACCTGGCGGAGTTCGTGGGGGCGGCGATCGGGATGAACCTGATCTTTGGGCTACCACTGTTTCCTTCGGGGCTCATAACGGCGGCGGCGGTCTTCGCTTTACTCGCGCTTGAGAGACGTGGGACGAGGACGCTCGAGGCTGGGATAGGCGTTCTCGTGGGGGTCATAGTCGTCGCATTCGCGCTGGAGGTGTTCTATGCCAGGCCGAATCCCGCAGCCGTTCTCCGGGGGGCTTTCGTGCCAGGCTTCTCCGGGAACGGGAGCGTGCTGCTCGCCGCCGGGATCCTCGGGGCGACGGTCATGCCGCACGTGATATATCTTCACTCCGCGCTGACCCAGCGCCGGATCGTAGGCCGCACGAGCGAGGAGAGGCGCAGGATCTTCCGCTTCGAGCTGATAGACGTGATCGTCGCGATGGGGATCGCCGGGCTGGTCAACGCCAGCATGATGGTGGTTTTCGCCGCGCTCTTCCACGGTCGGGGGGGAGTGGGGGGGAGCATAGAGTCGGCCTTCCACGGCCTGGCGAACGTCGAGGGCGAGGCGGTGGCGGTCATCTTCGGCGTAGCGCTTCTGGCTTCGGGGCTCTCCTCCTCCTCGGTCGGGACCATGGCCGGTCAGGTCGTGATGCAGGGGTTCATCCGGCGCAGGATCCCGCTTTTCTTGCGCCGGGCGATCACGATAGTCCCCTCGCTCGTCGTCATCGCGCTCGGCGTGGACCCGAGCTGGGCGCTGGTCATAAGCCAGGTCGTCCTCTCGTTCGGGATACCCTTCGCGCTGGTTCCCCTCCTGATTTTCACCAGCGACCGCAAACTCATGGGGCCCCTGGTGAACGGGAGAACCACGACGGTGGCCGCGGCGGTCGTCGCCGGGCTCATCATCTGCCTGAACCTCTTCCTGCTCTACAGGACCTTCATCGGGTAGCGGCATATAATCGCTTCCACGATGGACTTGCGCACACCGGCGGCCACCGTCCCCGGCCGGCGGGCCACCTGGCCCGTCGTGATCGCCTGGGCGCTCTACGACTTCGCCGGCACGATCTTCTCCGTCTCGATCCTGAGCGTCTACTTCCCGCTGTGGCTCGGATCGGAGCTCGGCGCCGGGGCGGACACCGTCAACTACGCCGCCGCCGGGAGCGCCCTGCTGGTGCTCCTCCTCTCGCCCTTCCTCGGGGCCGTCTCGGACCTCGGCCAGCGCCGAAAACCATACCTCGTCGTGTTGGTGTCGGTCTCGGTCGTCCTCACCGCATTGCTGGGCGTTTCTGAGGAGGTGGCGGTGATCGTGGCGCTCTTCGTCGCGGCGAACTTCTGCTACCAGTCGGCGACGGTCTTCTACAACGCGCTCCTGCCCGGCGTCTCGGCCGGGCGCGGGACCGGGAGGGTGAGCGGTTACGGTACCGCGCTGGGCTACGTCGGCGCTATCTTCGCGCTCCTCTTCCTGCAGCTCTTTGTCGGCGACGCCTCAGCCGTGAAGGAGCTTCTCGGCCCTCTGGGATGGTGGATCGGGACGGGCGCCGCCCGCAGCTCGAACGCGTTCGTGCCCACCGCAGTTCTGTATCTGCTCTTCAGCCTGCCGGCCTTCTTCTTCGTACCGGACCCGAAGGTGCGACGGCCGATGGACGTACGCCCCCCGGCGGTCTACCGGGACGTCATCACCACCATCCGGAACCTCCGGTCCTACCCCGGGGCCGGGACGTTCATCGCCGCCACCGTGCTCTACACCGACGCGGCGAACACCGCCGTCTCCAACATGGCGCTCTACGGCCGGGAGGTCTTCGGGATGAGCTCGGGGGGGATACGCAACCTGCTGCTCTTCTCCACGGTGTTCGCCATCGTGGGGTCGGCCGGCTTCGGGCACCTCTCCGACCGTGTGGGGCCGAAGCGGGCGCTCGTCGTGGTGCTCCTGCTGTGGCTGGTCGCGATAGCTCTGGCCGCGGTCGCGCCCGGTCCCCGGGTGCTCCTCCTCGTCGGGCCGGTCGTCGGGATCGCCCTCGGCGCCACCTGGACCGTGAGCCGGGCGATGCTCGTCGCGCTCGCCCCGCCCGAGAAGACCGGGGAGTTCTTCGGGTTCTACAACCTCGCGGGGAGGTTCTCCGCCGTCGCTGGCCCCGCCCTCATAGCGCTCCTTCTGGACGCCTTCGGTGGCCTCGGGGCACCCTCCTACCGCATCGCCATAGGGGCGCTCGCGATCGTGGTGCTCGCCGGGCTCTATCTGCTCTCCCGCACCCCCGACGTGCGCCCGGCTTCTGCCCCGGCGTCCCGCGCGTCACGGGAGGTTGAGACCCCGGAGGATAACTGGGAAGATGGACCGTGATGCCAGGGGGAGGCGAGATTTTGCCGGATAGAGAGCCCGCCGGGCGCATCGCCCTCAGGGGGAGGGTGGTGACCGACTACGAAGTCTGGTCCGAAGGGACGGTCCTCATCGAGGGCGGCGCGATAAGGGAGTTGAGCCGCGAGCCGCTGGACCCCGGTGAGGTGAGGGATTATGGAGACTCCCTGCTCGTGCCCGGCTTCGTCGACCTGCAGGTCAACGGAGCCTTCGGCGTTGACGTCGCCTCCTCGCCCGAGAGGATCGACGAGCTCTCCCGGCGGCTGCTCGCCACCGGGACGACCTCCTACGTGCCGACCGTGATCTCCTCTCCGGAGAGCCTCTACGAGGAGACCCTGCCCGTCCTCGCCGAAAAGGTCGCGCGCCGGGGCGGGATGGCCGAGCCGCTCGGCATACACCTGGAGGGACCCTTCATCAACCTGAGGCGCCGGGGGGCGCACGCCGCCGCCCACATCGTCCCTCCAGATCCCTTACTCTTCGCCAGACTGCTCGAGCTCGGCCCTATCAGGATGGTTACCCTCGCCCCGGAGCTCGAGGGGGCGCAGGAGCTCATCAAGACCGCCCGTAGATACGGGGTCGTCGTCTCGGCCGGGCACTCGGACGCCTCTTTCGAGGAGGCCTACAGGGCCCTCGACGCCGGGGTTCTGGCGCTCACCCACCTGTTCAACACGATGAGCCGGATGCACCACCGCGAGCCCGGTCTTCCCGGGGCGGCCTTCGCTCATCCGCTCGCGATATGCGGGCTAATCTCAGACGGCATCCACATCCACCCGGAGATGGTCGCGCTCGCCTTCCGCATGCTCGGCCCCGACCGCATCTGCCTGGTCACCGACTCTACGGCGGCGACCGGAATGGGGCCTGGGGAGTACGCGCTTGCCACCCGCCGCATCTACCGCGAGACGAACGTCACCCGGCTTGGAAGCGGCGCGCTCGCGGGGAGCCTCCTGACCATGGAGGAGGCCTTCCAGAACATCCTCGCCTTCACCGGGTGTACCCTGCCCGAGGCGGCCCGCATGGCCTCGACCGCGCCGGCGCGTCTGATCGGGGAGGGGCGGCGCAAGGGACGGCTCGCCCCGGGTTACGACGCCGACATCACCGTGCTCAGACCCGATCTCTCGGTGGAGGCGGTCTGGAAGGGGGGAGAGCTCTCCTACGTCGACAGGACCGGCAGGACGCTCGGGAACGGAGGAGGTGAGGGATTTTGAAACGCGAGGTCGACGGCGTGACGATAGAATGCGTCCGGGGAGACATCACGCGGCAGCCGGACGTGGAGGCCATAGTGAACGCGGCCAACGCCCGGCTCACCACCGGTGGCGGGGTGGCCGGGGCGATCCACCGCGCAGCCGGCCCGGGCCTCGAGGAAGAATGCCGCCCCCTCGCCCCGATAAGCCCCGGCGAGGCGGTCATCACCGGCGGCCACGACCTCCCCAACGCCCACGTCATCCACACTCTGGGCCCGGTCTACGGCTCGGACCACCCGGAGGCTGAGCTTCTCGCGAACTGCTACCGCAACGCTTTACGCCTCGCTGACGAGCACGGTATCACCTCCATAGCCTTCCCCGCCATCTCGACCGGCGTCTTCGGCTACCCGGTCGAGATGGCGGCCCGGGTGGCCATCGGGACCGTGCTCGATGAGGCCCCCGGGCTCCAGAACGTACGCCTCATACGCTTCGTCCTCTTCGGCGAGCAGGACCTCGAGGTCCACGAGCGAATTCTCGCCGCGGGAGGTTGAGCACCAGGGCCATTGTGCCGGCGGCAGAGACCGGGAGATCCATTGGCAGTCCGAGCATGGACACGCTCACCGCCCTCCCGGGCGTCTCACGGGGTGCGTCCCCGGTCCTCTCCTCATGGTGTGTTGCTCAGAGCGCGCCCTCGCGGCGTAGCGCTTCCACCCCATCCTCGTCGTAACCGAGCTCCTCGAGGATGGCCTCGGTGTGCTCCCCGACCTCCGGGATCGGACCCATCACTGGCTCCTCCGCGTTCGGGACGGCGGGCGGCAGGAGGGCGTCGAGCGCCCCGACCGGGGAGTCGACCTTCCGCCAGCGCCTCCGGGCCTCGTGCTGCGGGTGCTCCAGGAACTCCCGCACGCTGCGCAGCCGGGCGTTGGCTATCCTCGCGGCGTCGAGCCTCCCTATGACCTCCTCGGAGGAGAGGGCGCCGAAGACCCGTCCGATCTCCTCATGCAGCTCGTCTCTGTTCTCCACCCTCCTGGGGTTCGAGGAGAACCGGGGATCTCCGGCGAGCTCCGGGCGTTGCAGCACCTCCCGGCAGAAGCGCTCCCACTCCCTCTCGTTCTGGATCCCCAGGAACACCGTCCTGCCGTCGCCGCAGGGGAACGGTCCGTAGGGGGCGATGGCCGCGTGCTCCGCCCCGGTGCGCGGCGGCTGTTCCCCGGAGTACATCGTGTAGTATGCGGGGAAACCCATCCACTCGGAGAGGGCCTCGAAGAGCGAAACCTCTATATGCGAGCCCTCCCCGGTGCGCTCCCGCTTCAACAGCGCGGTGAGGATCCCGCTGAAGGCGTACATCCCGGCGGCTATGTCCGCGACGGAGATGCCGACCTTCGAGGGGGTCTCGGGCGTGCCGGTCACCGAGACGAGGCCGGTCTCGCACTGCACCAGCAGGTCGTAGGCCTTCTTCTCGCGGTAAGGGCCGCTCTCCCCGTAGCCGGAGACGGAGCAGGTGACGAGATGGGGGTGCCCGGCGCGCAGCGCCTTCGCGCCGAAGCCGAGCCGCCCGGCGGCGCCGGGGGCCAGGTTCTGCACGAAGACGTCGGCGCGGGAGATCAGACGCCGCAACACCTCCTTCGATCCTTCCTTCTTGAGGTCCAGCGCGATCGACTCCTTCGAGCGGTTGAGCCAGACGAAGTGGCTCGAGAGCCCGCGGGACTTCTCGTCGTAGTGGCGGGCGAAGTCCCCCACCCCGGGACGTTCGACCTTTATGACCCTCGCGCCGAGGTCGGCGAGCTGGCGGGTGGCGAAGGGGGCGGCGACCGCCTGCTCCAAAGAGACGACCGTCATGCCTTCGAGCGGCAGCATCCTAGAACGACCTCGGCAGCCCGAGCACGTGCTCGGCGACGTAGGAGAGGATGAGGTTGGTGGAGATGGGGGCGACCTGGAAGAGCCGGGTCTCGCGGAACTTCCGCTCGACGTGGTATGCGGTGTCGAAGCCGTAGCCCCCGAAGGTCTGCAGCGCGACGTTCGCGGCTTTCCAGGCAGCGTCGGCCGCGAGCAGGAGCGACATGTTGGCCTCGGCCCCGCAGGGCTCTCCCCGGTCGAAGAGCTCCGCGGCCCTAAAGCGCATCAGGTCCGCTGCCTCCACGTCGACGTGGGCGCGGGCTATGGGAAACTGCACCCCCTGGTTTTCGCCGATGGGCCGCCCGAAGACCACCCGCTCTTTCGCCCTTTCCGTGGCCTTCTCGACGAACCAGCGGCCGTTGCCGACGCACTCGGCGGAGATCAGGATACGCTCGGCGTTCATCCCGTCGAGGATGTAGCGGAAGCCTTCGCCCTCCTCGCCGAGGAGGTTCTGCGCCGGGACCTCGAGGTCTTCGAAGACGAGCTCGTTGGTCTCGTTGTTGAGCATCACCCGCCGGGGCTTCACGGTGAGGCCGTTGCCCACGGCTTCGCGCAGGTCCACGAGGAAGACCGAGAGCCCCTCGGACTTCTTCCTCACCGCCTCGCGCGGGGTGGTGCGGGCGAGGAGGACCATCATGTCCGAGTGCTGGACGCGGGAGATGTAGATCTTGCGCCCGTTTATGACGTAGCGGTCGCTTTCTTTGCGGGCGAAGGTCTCTATGGAGGTGGTGTCGGTCCCGGCCCCGGGCTCGGTGACCCCGAAGGCCTGAAGCCGGATCTCCCCGGAAGCTATCTTCGGCAGGTACTCCCTCTTCTGCTCCTCGGAGCCGTGTCTGAGCAGCGTCCCCATCACGTACATCTGGGCGTGGGCGGGCTGGGCGTTGCCCCCGCTCCGGTTGACCTCCTCCAGGATCACGGAGGCCTCGGCGAGCGTCATCCCCAGCCCCCCGTACTCCTCGGGGATGAGCGCCGCGAGGAACCTACTCTCGGTCATCGCCCGCACGAACTCCTCGGGGTACTCGCGCCGCTCGTCGAGCTTCCGCCAGTACTCTTCGCCGAAGCGCGCGCAGACCTGGCGTACGCTCTGCCGCAGCTTCTCGTGGCTCAAGATCTCACCTCCCCGGCTCCTTCGACGAGCAGCGGGCCCACCCCGTCTTCTTCGTGCAGGTTCCAGGCGAAGCGGACGAGCCGCTCCGCCACCTCCTCTCTCGTCCCACCGTGGGCGGCGAGGCGGCGCACCTTCTCCTCTATCTCCGCGCGGCTCAGGGGGTTGCCGGGATCGCCCTTGGGTACGTCGACGCGCGAGGTGACCTCCCGCCCGTCCTTCGTCCTTATGTCCACCAGCCCGATCCAACGCCCCGGATAGGCCTCGTCGACCTCGGGGTCGAGGACCATCTCCACCCGGCGGGCGAATGCCTTTATCTCCCCGTCGTCCAGCGACTCCTCGGTGAAGTCCTCGAGCCCCGCGCGGCCCCTCAGCGCGACGAGCGCGAGCACGAAGCCCATCGAGAACTTGGCCTGGTGCACGCTCGCGGGCTCGACGACGTCCCCGAGAACCTCTATCGCCCCGGCGTGCACCCTCGCCCGCACCGCCTCTATGTCCTCCGCGGCGAGCCTGTGCTCCCGCATCCCGGCGAGCAGGGCGTCGGCCGCCGGGTGCGAGTGCCGGCAGGAGGCGTAATGCTTGAACGAGGTCTCGAGCACGGCCCACCGCTCCCCGAGGTCCGCCGTGAGCCTCCCCGCGTCGGCATCCGAAGACATCCCGGCGGCCATTCCCTTCTCCCCCTCCAGGATGCCCCGCGCACCCCGGAGACCCTCCCGCGCGAGGTACGCCGAGAGGAGCCCGCTGCTCGCGGCCCGGGCGGTGTGCAGCTGCTTGGAGTCGGCCCCCTCGGAGAGGAACTGCCAGAGCCCCGCCGCCTGGGTCCCGGCCGAGCCCAGGGCGTCGGCCATCTCCGCCTCGTCCGCCCCGAGAACGTGCGCCGCCGCGGCCGCCGCCGCGAGCGTCCCGGCCGTGCCCGTGGTGTGGAAGACCCTGTAGTGCGAGCGCCCGAGGAACTCCCCGACCCTCACCCCGGCCTCGTACCCGGCGACGGCGGCCGTGATGAGCTCCCTCCCCGAGGCTCCCTCCTCCTGCGCCGCCGCGAGCGCCGCCGGGAAGACGACCGCCCCCGGATGCAGCACGGAGGCGTTGTGCACGTCGTCCTGCTCGACGGCGTGCGAGGAGGCGGCGTTCACCAGCGCCGCGAAGAGGGGAGAGGTGCGCCACCCGAAGGCCAGAACCTCACACGACCCCTCCCGCGGCCCCAGCGCCCGCGCCACCCGCTCTATCGCCCGGACCGGCCGCTCCCGCCCCCCGGCGAGCGCCGAGCCCGCCCAGTCCAGGAAGAGCTCCTCGCTCCGGAGCACGGCCTCCTCCGGGAGATCCTCGTACCGGAGCCCCGCGAGGAAGGAGGCGAGCTCCTCCATCCTCCACCCGCCTTTCACCCCTCCCCCCTTTCCTGCGGACGCGGGCGTGCCCTCTTCGGCCCCCGCCCCCGCTTGTAGACCATGATGGTCCTCCTGAACTCGATGACGACGGTCCCATCCTGCTTGTACCCTTCCGTCCTCACCTCCACGATCCCCACATCGGGGCGGCTGCGCGACTCCCGCTTAGAGAGCACCTCCGAGCGCGAGTAGATCGTATCCCCCTCGAAGACCGGCGCCGGAAGCCTGACCGCATCCCACCCCAGATTGGCAAAGACGTTCTGCGAGACGTCGGTGACGCTCTGCCCCGTCACCAGCGCCAGCGTGAAGGTGGAGTCCACAAGGGGCCTCCCGAACTCGGTCTGCGCCGCGTAGTGCGCGTCGAAGTGCACCGGCGCCGTGTTCTGCGTCAGAAGCGTAAACCAGATGTTGTCCGTCTGCGTCACCGTCCGTCCCAGCGGGTGCTCGTAGACGTCCCCCACCTCGAAGTCCTCGTAGAAACGTCCCTTCCAGCCTTCTTTTCCTGCCATGCAACACCCTCCCGCTGAGAGATGTTCTTTCTTCCAATTATGTACGTACAAATCTCTGGAGTCAAACGGGGTCAGTGTATGTCTCCACGGCGCAGTTCGAGGCGGTAGGAGTAGCGGCTGGGGTTGTAGTAGGAGATGGCGAGTTCTACGGGGGTACCGTCTTCCAGGTAGTAGAGGCGTTCGACGTAGAGGAGGGGATCACCGGGTTTGCAGTCGATGTGGCGGGAGATGCACTCTGGGGCCGGGATGGCGGTGAGTTCCTGGCTTGCCCCGACGATGGGTGAGGGGAGCACGCTCTCCACGGTCCCGATGACGGTACCGGGGCCGTCTTTGGGGAGCTTCTTCTTCTGCAGGCGTTCTCCGGCGTCGGGGGTGAGGTAGACGCGGGTGAGGACGAAGGGGTTGCCCTCGTAGAGGCGGCGGATGGTGAGGGTGGCGACCTCGTCCGTGGGGAGCTCGAGGCTGGTGGCGTGCTCCTCATCGTGTATGATCTCGACCGGATCGAGCACCTCCATCTCGGTGCCGGTCCAGGACATCATCTCCTCCAGGGTGCCGATGGAGCGAAGGTACTTGCCGCGTTTGGAGAGGCCGGTGACGAAGGTGCCCCGCCCGGGGACGCGGTAGACGAGACCGTCGGCGACCAGCGACTGGAAAGCCTGGCGCACGGTGTGGCGGCTGACGCCGTAGCGCTCGCAGAGCTCGGCCTCGGTCGGCATCTGGGCGCCCTCTTCGAACTCGCCGCTCTCTATGGCCTCCCGCAGCATGTCCGACAGCCTGCGGTAGGCAGCGGGCTTGCGTCGCTGGCCTTCCATGTACGATCTCCCTTCCGTGTCCCTGCGGGACCAGGTGTTATCTTGCGATAACGAGTATAGTTTTGCGTGTGGCCACGCGCCAAACCGGTGTGTGGAGGATGTGTGCGGGGACGCGTGGTCGAAGGGCCGTGATGGTCGTCTCTGGGCGGGAGAAAGAATGGAGATGGAACGAGAGACGGAGCTCTGCCTCCTCGCGAGGCTGGGGCTTCTCTTCTCCTTCGCAGCTCTGCTCGTTCTGACGGGCTGCAGCGGAGATGGGGGGCTGGAGGTGGGGGGAGTGCCGTCATCCACCGCCTCCACCACTTCCGCGGGCGTCCGGGTCGTCGTGAGCCGGGTGGTCGACGGCGACACCCTGAAGGTCTCGCCTCCGGTGGGAGGTGAGAGCACCGTGCGGATCATAGGCGCCGACACCCCCGAGGACGTGCGTCCCGGCTATCCCGTCCAGCCTCTCGCACTCCGGGCGGCCTCCTTTACCCGCTCGCGGCTGGAGGGCCGCCGGGTGCGCCTGACCTTCGACGAGGAGCGAAAGGACCGCTACGGCAGGCTGCTCGCCTACGTGTGGGTGGACCGGAAGACCATGCTGGAGGATGAACTGTTGAGGAGGGGACTCGCCCAGCTACTCATCATCCCGCCCAACGACCGCTACGCCGCACGGTTCGCCGCAGACCAGCGGCAGGCCAGGCGCGCGCACCGCGGGATCTGGGGCCTCCCCCGCGCCGAACGCTGCCGGGAGACCAACCGGGGCAACGGGATAGGCGAGGGCTCCCCCGGCTGTGGCACCGGCCCCGACTCCAGAGGCTCCGCCGGAAGATCCCCGGGCGTGGCCCCCTCATCCGAGGAGTCCTGCCCGAGAGGTTACCAGGTGAAGGGCAACATCACCCGCGACGGACAGAAGATCTACCACCTCCCCACAGGCGACCCCTACTACCAGGCCACCCACCCCGAGCGCTGCTTCGCCTCCGCCCGGCAGGCACGCGCCGCCGGCTACCGACCCCCGATCCTCCAGCACGATTGAACCGGACGAAAGTATCGCGACCTCGTCCACAGGTCTGAATATCCCGGTCTCACCCCACGGGATTTTTCGCTTCCTGGCCGAAGTGTAAAGGGACGGACATTTTTATTATGTTCCCGGCATGCCCGGAGCAATACAAGATGTACTTGACACGAATATTGTGCGTACATATCATATTAGTACGGACAAATATGGACGGGGTTGACGGGATGGCGCCGTCCGTCGGGAGGCTGAGTAGAGAGGAGGAAGGATGACGACTGGTGAATCTGAGGTGTCTCGCGGGACTGGGGATGGGAGGTTCGAGGGTGCGCCGCGCATAGAGACGAGCCTTCCGCAGCGGGCGCTGGTCTACTCTTCGATCGTTGCGTTTCTCGCGTGGGTGTTTTCGGTCTACGACTACACGCTCTTCGGGACGCTTCTGCCGAAGATGGCGCAGGATCTCGGGTGGTCGACGGCTACTAGCACTGCTGTGGCCACCTGGGTTTCGGTGGCGGTGTTTCTGGTCTCGCTTCTGGTGGGCCCGATGCTCGACCGGCTGGGGCGCAAGCCTTCGCTCATCCTCACGACGGTGGGGGCGGCGATAAGCTCCGGGCTGACCTCGCTCGCTTTCGCCGCGTGGTATGTGATCGTCGTGCGGGCGTTCTCCGGGCTTGGGTACTCGGAGCAGGCGGTGAACGCCGCCTACCTCAACGAGATCTACGGCAACCGCAGGCGGCGGGGGCTCATCTACAGCATGGTGCAGGGTGGATGGCCGATCGGGGTTCTGGTCGGTGCTGCGCTGGCGGCTGTCCTGGTTCCCGGCGTCGGCTGGCGCGGGACGTTTTTGGTCGCGACCGCCCCGGCGATCATAATCGCCGTTTTGGGGTTCAAGCTTCGGGAGTCTCCGCGGTTCCAGGCTATGAAGCACGCGAGGAAGCTCGAGCAGGAGGGGAGGCACGAGGAGGCGGTACGCTTCGGCAGGCAGTACGGCATCGACGTACGCCACAGCGACCGCAACACCTACCGTCAGATCTTCGAGCCTGGAATAAGGAAGCATACGATCTTCCTGGCGCTGGCGTTCCTGACCAACTGGATCGGAATCCAGGTCCTGGTCGTTCTGGGAACCACGATCCTCACCCAGGGCAAGGGGGTCTCCTTCAGCAGCGCCCTGATCTTCCTCGTCGTCTCCAACGCGGCAGCCTACATCGGATACCTCTGCCACGGGTTCGTCGGCGACATCGTCGGACGCCGGCGGACGATCGCGATAGGCTGGCTCATCGCCGGGGTGGCCTACTCGGCGATGCTCTTCGGCCCGAGCAGCGGTGCGTTCGTCCTCGCCACCTACACGATAGGGCTTTTCTTCATCATCGGGCCGTACGCGGCCTTGCTGTTCTACATGGGTGAGTCCTTCCCCACCAGGATGCGCGGTACGGGGACTACTGTCGTGAACGCCATGGGCCCGATCGGCGCGATCGTCGGCTCGGCGCTTTTGACGGCCTTCCTCGAAGCCGGGCTTGGCGTGACCACCGCCGCGTTCCTCTCCGGGGCTCTGGCGGTCATAGTCTCCGGGTTCCTGATGTTCGGCACCCGCGAGGTCAGGGGAGCGACCCAGGCCGAGCTCGAGCTCCTCGAAGAACCCTCTTCGGTCTGAGGTTTTCGTTAAGCCGGTTTGGGGGCCGCTGCGGTGGGCGGCCCTCGTCCAAAAGGAGGTGCCGTTGACAGCGAACCGCATCAGGGTCGCCCTCGTCACCGGGGCGGGGAGCGGGATCGGACGCGCCGTGGCGCTTCGGCTGGCGGAGGAGAGCTACGCCGTGGCCGTAAACGATCTGAAGCCCGATACCGCGGAAGGTACCGCCTCGGCGATACGCGAAGCCGGAGGCGTCGCAGAGGCCGTCCCCGGCGACGTCTCCGACCCCGAGAGCGTCCACGCCTTCTTCGAGAGGGCGCACGAAGTTTTCGGTGCGCCGGAGGTCCTGGTCAACAACGCGGGGTTTCTGCAGCAGAAGCCCTTCGTCGAGCTCACCGTCGAGGACTTCGACCGCATGATCTCCGTGCACCTGCGGGGGACTTTCCTGTGCATAAAGGAGGCGTTGCCCGAGATGCTCTCCCGCGGGCGCGGGGTGATCGTCAACGTGGCCTCCCAGCTCGGACAGATCGGGGGCATCGAGCTGTGTCACTACAGCGCCGCGAAGGCAGGAATCATCGGGCTGACCAAGGCTCTCGCCCGCGAGGTCTCTGCACGAGGGGTGCGGGTTAACGCCGTCGCCCCCGGCCCCATCAACACCGAGCTCGTGCAAGGCCTCTCCGAGGAGTGGCGCCGCGCCAAGGCCGCGGAGCTCCCGCTGGGGCGCTTCGGCGAGCCGGAGGAGGTCGCGGAGACGGTCGCGTTTCTGGTCTCGGATAGGGCTTCGCTCTACGTGGGACAGACGCTCGGCCCCAATTCGGGCGACGTGATGCTCTAGATGTACCACCCCTCGAAGGCGGCTTCTATCTCGTCCGGCCCCTCTCCCCGGCGCAGCAGGATGGTGAGCAGGAGCCTGGCCTTGAGCCCGTCGAGCACCCCGCCCCAGATGAGCCCGCGCGAGAGCAGATCCATCTCGGAGCCGGAAAACCCGTACGTGTTCCGGAGTACGTCGCCGCTCCCGGTGCGGGAGGTGAGGACGACCGGCATCTCGGAGGCGAGCCGCTCGACCTCCCCGACCATCCTCGACGGGACGTGCCCGCCGCCGAATGCCTCGATGACGAGCCCGGCGTACCCGGTCTCCCGCACCGCCGAAAGCAGCCTCCCGTCGTCGCCGACGGCGAGCTTGAGCAGCGCGACCTGCTGCCCGGCTCCCGCCGGAGGGGGCTCCACCGTGTGCCGCGCCGGAATCCGCCAGGCGAGCCTCACCACGCCCTCCGAGAGCCAGCCCAGAGGCCCGGCCACGGGCGACTGGAAGGTCGCAGGGCTCTGGGTGTGCGTCTTCCTGACGAAACGGGCGGCGTGGATCTCGTCGTTCATCACCACCAGCGCCCCAAGACCCCTCGCCTCCGGAGCCGCCGCGACGCGCACCGCACCGAGCAGGTTCGCCGGGCCGTCGGCCCCGGGGAGTGTGGGGTTGCGCATCGCCCCGGTTACGACGACGGGCGCATCTCCCTCGACGAGCAGGTCCATCGCGAAGGCGGTCTCCTCGATCGAGTCGGTCCCCTGCGTGATCACCACCCCGTGCGCCCCCCCGGCGATCCTCCGCCGCGCCTCCCCGGCCACCTCGATGAGGTCCTCTACGGTAAGGTCCGAGCTCGGCATCTGCCTCAGCGATTCCGCCTCGACCTCCGCCACCCCGGAGATCTGCGGCACGCTCTCCACCAGATCCTTCCCCGTAAGCCTGGGTACCACCCCGGGCCCAGAACCCCGTACGGAAGAGATCGTCCCACCCAACGAGAGAACAGCCACCTTCGGAAACATCCTCTCCCTCCTTGATTTCGACGTTATTTGTACGTACAATACTACCGCCATGGCCGGGGCTAATGCAAGGCTCTGGGGGCGGGCGCCGCCGGCCGTGGTGTGGCAAGGGGTGTTTTGGGTGATCGTTTCGAGGAAAGGAGGAAAGGTGCCGGAGAAAGAGATCTTCTGCTCCATCGGGGTGGACATAGACGCGGTGGCCGGGTGGCTCGGCTCTTACGGGGGTGAGGACTCGCCGGACGACATCTCGCGCGGGATGTTCGCGGGGGAGATAGGCGTGCCGCGGTTGCTCAAGCTCTTCGAGCGGTACGAGATGAGGACCACGTGGTTCATCCCCGGGCACTCGATCGAGACCTTCCCGGATCAGGTGAAGATGGTGGTCGACGCGGGGCACGAGGTCGGGAGCCACGGTTACTCGCACGAGAACCCGGTGGCGATGACGCCGCAGCAGGAGCGGGAGGTGCTCGAGTACTGCATCGAGCTCATCGAGAAGGTGACCGGGCGCCGGCCGGTCGGGAACGTCGCCCCGTGGTGGGAGGTCTCCAACGCGACCAACCAGCTTTTGCTCGAGTTCGGGTACAAGTACGACCACTCGCTGCAGCATAGGGACTTCACCCCCTACTACGCCCGGGTCGGCGACACGTGGACCAAGATCGACTACTCCAGGCCCGCACGGGAGTGGATGAAGCCGCTCGAGCGCGGGGAGGAGATAGACCTGGTCAAGATCGGGGGCAACTGGTACCTGGACGACCTGCCGCCGATGATGTTCATCAAGGCCTCTCCCAACAGCCACGGCTTCGTCAACCCGCGCGACATAGAGCAGCTCTGGCGGGATCAGTTCGACTGGGTCTACCGGGAGATGGACTACGCGACCTACTGCCTGACGATCCACCCGGACGTCAGCGGAAGGCCGCAGGTTCTCCTGATGCTCGAGCGCCTCATCGACTACATAAACGGGCATCCCGGGACGAAGTGGGTGACGATGGAGGAGATCGCCGACGACTTCGTCAGGCGCTTCCCGCGCAACCAGCCCAACCACGACCCGGGGCTGAACATGTACGGGATCGACACGCCGGCGACGAAGTAGCGGGCGGGGGAGCACCTCGTGTGTGTGCTGTGCGGGCAGGACTTCGTCGGGCGGCTCCACTGGACCGACCGTCACGTCACGGACCGGGCGCTCGCGGCCGGACCGGGCTCCGACCCGGGCGAGCACCAGCGGGACCGGCGCCGGGACAGGGCCCACAGGGTGGCCCTGCTCAACGGGGTGCTCCCACATTACGGCCTGAAGGTCGAGGACTGGAGCGGGAGCAAGTACCTGCTGCGTGACCGCAAGGGCAGATCGGAGCTGGTGCAGGACTTGGGCGCTCTGTGGCCCGCGGCGCAGCGGCTCTCGGGCAGGGTGCCGGACCCGCTCGATGCGGCGCTGCTCGAGAGTCTGAAAGAAGGGGGTGGACGGTGACGATCCCGGTGACCGTCGTGACCGGCTTTCTCGGGAGCGGCAAGACCACGCTGCTCTCGCGTGTGCTGCGGGAGCCGGAGCTCGAGAACACCGCCGTCATCGTCAACGAGTTCGGCGAGGTCGGGCTCGACCACCACCTGCTCAGGCCCGTCGCCGAGAGGACGCTCCTTCTGGGAAGCGGGTGCGTCTGCTGCAGCGAGCGCGAGGATCTGGTGGCGGCGCTCGGGGAGCTTCTGGACCTTTGCCAGCGGGGTGAGATCCCCGCGCTCGACCGCGTGGTCATAGAGACGACCGGGCTCGCCGACCCCGCCCCCATACTCCACACCGTCTTCTCCCACCCCGTGCTCTCCCACCACTTCACGGTCGACCTCGTCATAACCACCGTGGACGCGGTGAACGGCGCGATGCAGCTCTCCGGGAGCCCCGAGGCGACGAAGCAGGTCGCCGCGGCGGACGAGATCGTCATCACCAAGACCGACCTCGCCGGTCCGGGAGCGAAGGAGGAGCTCGAGGCGCGCATCGGGGCGATAAACCCCTCGGTACGCATCGTCGAGGCATCCTTCGGAGAGGTGGACGTGAGGGAGCTCCTCTCTCCCGTGGTGCGGGTGGGGGAGCGGGATCTCCCGCGGCTGCAGGAGCACGACACCGCCTCGACCCACACCGTCTCGGTCACCTTCGACGGGCCGGTGGACTGGACGGCCTTCGGGATCTGGCTCAGCATGCTCCTGCACGCCCGCGGCGAGAGCGTGCTGCGGGTCAAGGGGCTCCTGGACACGGGGGGACCGGGGCCCGTCGTCCTGAACGGCGTCCAGCACGTCATCCACCCGCCGCAGCACCTCGACCGCTGGCCGGATAGGGACCACCGCTCGCGCGTCGTCTTCATCACCCGCGACATACCGGAGGATAGCCTCCTCGCCTCGCTCGGGGGTTTCTCCGGGCTGCTCGGCGCTGCGGCGGTGCCGCTCGGAGAGCGTGTCTCGGTCCGGGGAGGATCGTCATGAGCGAACGCTGGATCTCAATAGACCGCGAGAGGAGCGCCCGCAGGATGGAGCGCGACATCGAGACGCTCGCCGGGCCGGATTACACCCGCTCGCGTAAGGCGATACGCCGCTACGCCTACACCCCGGAGTACCGCAACACCCTCGACTACTTCATCAAGGAATTGGAGGCCGTGGGCTTCGGGTGCACCGAGGACCCCGTCGGGAACCTCGTCGCCCGCAACCGTCCCGCCGGGGAGAGGGTCTTCGGAATAGGCTCGCACTGCGACTCCAACCGCAACGGCGGCAAGTACGACGGGACGATGGGGGTCGTGGCGGCGCTCGAGGTCTGCCGGCTGAACGAGGAGCTCGAGCTCGGGCTGCCCCTGCAGGTGATCTCGTTCCTCGAGGAAGAGGGCTCGGGGTTCGGGCAGATGGTCCTGGGCAGCCGCATCGTCGCCGGGCGGCTCTCGGAGGAGGAGCTCAGGAGTTTCCGGGCGATAGACGACGGGCGCACCTTCTTCGAGCACGCGAAGGAGGCCGGTTACGAGCCGGAGCGGTGGCGGGAGTGCGCCCGCATCCTCGACGACCTCGTCGGGTGGATCGAGCTGCACATAGAGCAGGCCCGGGTGCTCGAGGACACCGGAAACCGCCTGGGGATCGTCGACGCGATAGCCGGCTACGTCCACGCGGACATCACCGTCCTCGGGCGCAGCGACCACGCCGGGGCCACCCCGATGGACCTCCGCAGCGACGCCGGGCTCGTCATGGCCGAGTGCATGCTCGAGCTGGAGCGCCTCGCCAGGGAGGCGCCGGGGGGTACGGTCGGGACCGTGGGCGAGGTGGAGCTGGAACCTAACCTGATCAACGCGGTCCCCGCCCGGGCCCGCTTCTCTCTAGACATCCGGGGGGTGGACGAGAGCGCCTTCCGCGGCGTGGCGCGCCGCCTGCGGGACTTCGCCGCAGAATCCGCGCGGCGGCGCGGGGCCACGTCCGATTACTCGGAGCGCCAGAGCCTGTCGGTGACCCCGCTCGACGAGCGGGTGGTCGGGGCGCTCGAGGAGGCCGCCCGGGCGAGCGGCGAGCCTTACCTGCGCATGCCCTCCGGGGCCGCCCACGACACCATGTGCGTCGCCGGGCGGGTGCCGGCCGCGATGGTCTTCGTCCCCTGCGAGGAGGGCGTGAGCCACTCGCCCGAGGAGAAGGGCGACCCGGCGGACGCCGCGCTCGGGGTCGAGGTCATGCTCAACGCGATAAGGAGGCTCGTCGCCGCGGGATAGGGTATCTTGGAGGAGGAGAGACGAGGAAAGGAGAAGCATGTCCGTTCTGATAAAAGGCGGCCGCATCATCACCGCCGCCGACGACTACGTGGGGGACATCTTCATCGAGGACGATACGATCTCGCTCATCGGGCGTTCGCTCGACGTGCGGGCGGAGAAGGTCATAGACGCGAGCGGCAGGTACGTCATCCCCGGCTGCGTCGACCCGCACACCCACATGGAGATGCCCTTCGGCGGGACCGTGAGCTGCGACGACTTCACCTCCGGCACGATCTCCGCGGCCTTCGGCGGGACGACGACGATCGTGGACTTCTGCCTGCAGCAGGCCGGGCAGACGCTCCCGGAGGCGCTCGAAACCTGGCACGAGAAGATAGAGCGCGCAAAGCCGGTCATCGACGTCGGCTTCCACCTCGCCGTCACCGACCTCCACGAGAAGGGGACGCTCGAGGACCTCGCGAAGGCCCCCGAGGAGGGCGTCACCAGCTACAAGCTCTTCATGGCGTACAAGGGCGCGATCATGGTGGACGACGAGACGCTCTTTAAGGTGATGCAGTTGGCCTCCGAGACGGGCGCCCTCGTCATGGTGCACGCCGAGCACGGCGACTCGATAGACGTGCTCGTCAAGCAGGCGCTCGCGGAGGGGAAGACCGAGCCGAAGTGGCACGCCGCGACCCGTCCCCCGATAACCGAGGGCGAGGCGACCAACCGCGCCATCCAGCTCGCCCACCTCGCCGACGCCCCGCTCTACGTCGTCCACGTCTCGTGCAGGGAGGCCATAGAACCGGTGGCCCGCGCGAGGGAGGCCGACTGGCGGGCCTGGGGCGAGACCTGCACCCAGTACCTCTTCATCGACGAGAGCTACCTGGACAAGCCAGACTTCGAGGGCGCCAAGTACGTCTACACCCCGCCGCCGCGCCCCAAGGAGAACCAGGAGCACCTCTGGCACGCGCTCTCCACGGGCGTGCTCTCTGTGATCTCGACCGACCACTGCCCGTTCAAGTTCGACGGCCAGAAGACCCTCGGCAAAGACGACTTCTCCAAGATCCCAAACGGAGGCCCCGGCGTCGAGGATCGGCTGATGATGATCCACAACTTCGGCGTGCGGGAGGGACGCATCTCGCTCAACAGGATGGTCGAGCTGCTCTCGACCGCCCCGGCGCGCTTCTTCGGGCTCTACCCGCGCAAGGGCACGATAGCCGTGGGTTCCGACGCGGACATCGTAATCTTCGACCCGAACAAAAAGAAGACCATCTCCGCCTCGACCCACCACTCGAACATCGACTACAACCTCTACGAGGGCACCGAGGTCACCGGGGTTCCGGAGACCGTTTTGCTGCGCGGGCAGGTCCTGGTCGAGAACGGCGAGCTGGTCGCGAGCCCCGGCGCCGGGCGCTTCGTGAAGCGGGCGCGCTTCGGCGAGGAGCTTCCCGGGACGGCCGGTGAGCGCCCGATCAGCGTTGGGTGATCGCGGATGACCGACGAGCAGACCCGCCGCGTCTACGAGCGGGCCCGGATGGGCGGGCGCCTCGGCGCCCTGGGAGAGCGACCCGCGGTCCTGGTCGTGGACTTCAGCTGCGGCTTCACCGACCCCGAGTGCCCCCTCGGGGCGGACATGACCGCCGAAATAGAGGCCACCCGTCGCCTGCTCGACGCCGCCCGCCGGCGCGGCCTCCCGGTGATCTTCACCACCATCGGCTTCGAGGAGAACCTCGTCGACGGGGCGCTCTGGGTCAGGAAGGTCCCTTCTCTGGGTGAGTTGCGGCTCGGCAGCCGCTGGGTCGAGCTGGACCCCCGCCTGGGGCGCCGCGAGGACGAGACCCTCATCGTCAAGAAGGGGGCGTCGGCGTTCTTCGGGACGAACCTCGCCGCTGTCCTCACCTCATTGCGGGTGGACACGGTGGTGCTCTGCGGCGCGACGACGAGCGGCTGCATCCGGGCGACGGCCATAGACCTGCTGCAGCACGGCTACCCGGCGCTCGTGCCCCGCGAGTGCGTCGGCGACCGCGCCGCACCTCCACACGAGGCGAACCTCTTCGACATCCAGGCCAAGTACGCCGACGTGGTCTCTGTGGAGGAGGCGCTCTCGTTCCTGGAGCGCGCCGGAGGTGGTGCTAGAATCGGGGTATGAGCGAGAAAACAGGAAAGACCGACGAACAGTTGCGCCGGGAGCTCTCCCCCGAGGAGTACGCGGTGACCCGCCAGAAGGCGACCGAGCCGCCCTTCACCGGGCGCTACTGGGACAACCACGAGGAGGGGGTCTACCGCTGCGTGGTCTGCGGTACGCCCCTCTTCAGCTCGGAGACCAAGTACGACTCCGGGACCGGCTGGCCGAGCTTCTGGGCCCCGATCGACGAGAAGAACATCGGAACCGAGGTCGACGACAGCCTCTTCATGCGCCGCATCGAGGTCCACTGCGCGAACTGCGGCGCCCACCAGGGCCACGTCTTCGACGACGGCCCGGAGCCCACGGGCAAGCGCTACTGCATCAACTCCGCCGCGCTGCGCTTCGAGCCCAGGTAGGGCCGGACCCCAGGCATCTCCGGGCCTCACCCGTCCGGGTTCCGCCCCCGCGTGTTTGCTCGCCGCTCTCGGTGGCTGGCTTTCCGGGCGCCAGGGAGACGCTTCCGGATAGTCTGGCATATCCCGCCGCGGCTGTGTCCGCTCACCCAACACCCTCCCGCCGGGCTCCCTATTCTCCCCGTAGAGCGAGCCGCGGAGGTGTGAGATGTCGGGAGACGGGGTCCGGGAGGAACGTGTCCAACCCCTGAATGGTAAAGACGTGGTGCGGGGTGACTACGTCCTCTACTGGATGCAGCAGTCGCAGCGGGCGGAAGACAACCCCGCCCTGGAGTACGCCGTATCACGCGCCAACGCGCTGGATCTTCCTCTCCTCGTCGTCTTCGGCCTCACCGACGATTACCCGGAGGCCAACCTCCGCCACCACGCGTTCATGCTGGAGGGACTGCGGGAGACGCAGCGTGCCCTGGAAGAACGCGGGATAAAGATGCTCGTGCGGCGGGGATCGCCGAAGAAGGTGGCGCTCGAGGCCGCAAAAGACGCCGCGCTCGTCGTCTGCGACCGCGGGTACCTCCACCACCAGAGGCGCTGGCGCGAGGAGGTCGCCCGCGGGGCGCGGTGTGAGGTCGTACAGGTCGAGTCGGACGTTGTGGTCCCCATCGAGCTGGCTTCGGAGAAGCGGGAGACCGCCGCCCGGACGCTGCGCCCGAAGATAAAACACCACCTCGAGGACTTCCTTGTGCTGCCTGAGAAGCAGGAGGTGGAGCGGAGTTCGCTGGGCCTGAGGTGCAAAGGGCTCGACCTCACGGACGCAGAGGCGGTGCTCCGGGCGATGGACCTCGACCGGAGCGTTCCTCCCGTCGGGCACCTCTTCCGGGGTGGGACGAAGGAGGCAGGGCGGCTCCTGGAGAGGTTTCTGCGCGAGCACCTCTCCTCCTACGCCAGAAACCGCAACCAGCCTCACACGGACGACGTCTCGCACATGAGCAAATACCTGCACTTCGGGCAGATCTCTCCCGTCTACGTCGCACTGCGCGTCCTGGATTCTGGCGCCCCCGAAGAGGACGTCGCCGCCTTCCTCGAAGAACTCGTCGTGCGGCGCGAGCTGGCGATCAACTTCGTTTTCTACACCCCGGATTACCACCGCTACTCGAGCCTCCCGGAGTGGGCGAGGAGGACACTGGCGGAGCACAGGGATGATGAGCGCGAGCACATCTACACCCGCAGCCAGCTCGAGGACGCCGCCACACACGATCCGTACTGGAACGCGGCGATGAACGAGCTCCGTCATACGGGATACATGCACAACCACATGCGGATGTACTGGGGAAAGAAGATCCTGGAGTGGACCGGCACACCCGAGTACGCCTACAGGACGGCGCTCTACCTGAACAACAGGTACTTCCTCGATGGCCGCGACCCCAACTCCTACGCCAACGTCGGCTGGGTGTTCGGGCTGCACGACCGTGGCTGGCCCGAGAGGGAGATCTTCGGGAAGGTGCGCTACATGTCCGAGGGCGGCCTGCGGCGCAAGACCGACCCCGACGCCTACGTCCGGAAGGTCAGGGACCTCGTTCTCGGCTAGCTCGAAGACTGCGAGACCGAGAGGCTGCCGTTCCTGTAGGTGATCTCGAGCGTACCGTTCGGGGAGTTCATCCGCTGGGTGGTGTGGCTTCCGGGGGCATCGAAGGTGACCTCCAGGGTGCCGCCGGTGCTTTGCCGGTGGATCTGGCACTCAAGCTGTCGTCCGCCGGGTTCGTAGGTGTAGACGGCGGGCGTCTTGCCTTCGAAGGTCTCCGTCCTGCCCCCGACGGTGCAGCGTCCCGAGAACGCCACCCCCGGGGTTCCGGAGAGCCTCAGGGTCGCCTGCTGACCGCTGGTCCCACCCGTGGAGGAGCCCTGCCTTACAGAGGATGCTCCCGACGAGACGCCCGCGGTGAAACCGCCCGCGGTCCCCGCGGAGGCCGAGGTCCCGCCGGTGGAGGCCCCTCCACCGGCGGAGCAGCCCGCGAGCAGCGCGCTGAGCAGCAGTACCACGGCCGAAAGGATGCTCTCCGATCTCAATCTCCATCTCCCTGCGTCTCGAACCAGAGAGGCCGGGCCGGAAGGGAGGGGGGATGATGGGTGGCGGCCCGGCCTGCTCTGTCACAACTCTACGCACCGGGAGCCTTAGGGTTTCAACCCGCGCAACTTTTTCTTCAGCGCCTGCGCCACCGCTCCCGGCCCTCGCGGTAGAGGTCGCCGCCGTGGAGGTCGTTGATCACCACGGCGGGGAAGTCTTCGACGAGGAGGCGGCGGACCGCTTCGGCCCCGAGGTCTTCGTAGGCGACGACCTCCGCCTCCCTCACACACTTCGCCAGGAGCGCCGCCGTGCCCTCCACCGCCCCGAAGTACACGCAGCCGTGTCTGCGCATCGCCTCCACGACCTCCCGTGAGCGTACACCCTTGCCGACCATCCCGCGCAGGCCCCGCTCTATCAGCAGCGGCGCGTAGGGGTCCATCCGGGAGGCGGTCGTCGGCCCGGCGGGGCCTATCGGGTGGCCGGGCTTCGCCGGGGCCGGGCCGGTGTAGTAGATCACCTGTCCCTCCGGGTCGAACGGCAGGGGCTCTCCGCGCTCCAGCGCCTGTTTCATCCGGGCGTGGGCGGCGTCGCGGGCGGTGTAGAGCACCCCGTGCAGGCGCACCACGTCCCCCGAACGTAGCGGCTCGATATCCTCCCGCGAGAGCGGAATCCTGAGCTCCATCGTCCCACTCACAGCTCGAACGAGAGGGTCCGGTGTGAGTGGCAGTCCAGGTTCACCGCCACGGGGAAGGCGGCGATGTGGGTCGGTGCGCTCTCGATGTGCACCGCGATCGCGGTCTCGGTGCCGCCGTAGCCGGCAGGGCCTATTCCGGTCGCGTTGATCTCCTCGAGGATCTCGCGCTCCAGCCCTGCCATCGCCGGGTCCGGGTTCGGCTCGCCCGAGCGTCGGGTGAGCGCCTTCTTGGCCAGGAGCGCCGCGCGTTCGAACGGTCCCCCGATCCCCACCCCGACCGTCACCGGCGGGCTCGCGTTCGGCCCGGCCCGCTCGACCGTCTCCACCACGAAGCGCTTCATCCCCTCGACCCCCTCGGCCGGCGTAAGCATCCTGAGGGCGCTCATGTTGTCGCATCCGGCACCTTTTATCAGGACGGTGAAGCGGAGCGCCTCCCCCGGCACGATCTCGTAGTAGACGGTCGCCGGGGTGTTGTCGCCGGTGTTGATCCTCTCCACCGGGCTCTTCACGATCGACTTTCTCAGGTACCCCTCCCGGTAGCCCCTCCGGACGCCCTCGTCTATCGCCTCCGGGAGGCTCCCGCCGGTGAAGTGCACCTCCTGCCCGACCTCGACGAAGAAGACCGCATACCCGGTGTCCTGACAGAAGGCGACCCGCTCCTCCCGGGCCACCCGCGCGTTCTCGAGCAGCTTCTCGAGCACCTCGCGGCCCTGGGGCGAGCGCTCCCGCTCGAGCGCCCGGCGCAGCGCCGCCAGGTGATCCACCCCGAGCGAGACGTTCGCCTCGATGCAGGCGTCGCGCACCGCGGCGGTCACCTCCTCGACCCTTACCTCGCGCAAAGCTCTCCCTCCTCGCAGAGAAGTGAACCCGTTTACCACCGGCCGGTCTTGCGCGCGAGCCGGCGGAGTATGCCAAATGTTAAACTTCCTGGGCAGGTCTTTGCGCTTCCGCAGAGGATGTGGGGCGCACTCAGAGGGTGAGAGGGAGAGCATCTATGGACATGCTGGTACGCAAGGCGACGCTCGAACGCTTCGGGGTCGAGAAACCCGGGACGCTGCACGAGAACCTGCCCCCCGCGCGGCTCATCGAGGCCGCCGTGAGGAGGCGCGAGGGGATGCTTTCCGGTTCGGGGGCCCTGGTCGCGAAGACCGGCAAGCGTACCGGGCGTTCGCCGAAGGACAAGTTCATCGTGCGCGACGAGAACACCGAGTCGCGGGTGGCGTGGGGACCGAACCAGCCCTTCGACCCCGAGGACTTCGAGCGGCTGCTCAAGAAGGCCGCGGCGTACGTGGACGGGCTGGAGGAGGTCTGGATCGCCGACGTCTACGCCGGCGCCGACCCCCGCTACCGCCTCAACGTGCAGGTGATAGCCGAGCAGGCCTGGCAGGCTCTCTTCGCCTACCAGCTCTTCCGCCGGCCGGCGCTCGAAGAGCTCGACGACTTCGAGCCCGACTGGACGGTCATCTCGCTCCCCGGGTTCCTCGCCGAACCCGAGGAGGACGGCACCAACTCCGAGACCTTCGTCGGGCTGGATTTCACCCGCAGGGTCGTCCTGATCCTCGGTACCGGCTACGCCGGGGAGATCAAGAAGAGCATCTTCAGCGTCCTCAACTACGTCCTGCCGGTCGAGCACGGGGTCCTGCCGATGCACTGCTCGGCGAACATGGGCGACGAGGGGGACGTGGCGCTCTTCTTCGGCCTCTCCGGGACCGGCAAGACCACCCTCTCCGCCGACCCCGAGCGGCACCTCATCGGCGACGACGAGCACGGCTGGTCCGACCGGGGGATCTTCAACTTCGAGGGCGGCTGCTACGCCAAGACCATAGACCTCTCCCCCGAGAAGGAACCCCAGATCTTCGGCGCGATACGCTTCGGAACCATCCTGGAGAACGTCGTCGTGGACCGCAGGACCCGCAGGGAGGACTACTCTGACGCCTCGATCACCGAGAACACCCGCGCCGCCTACCCGCTCGAGTACATAGAAGGTGTCGTCCCGGACGGGATGGGCGGACACCCGAAGGCCATCCTCTTCCTGACGGCCGACGCCTTCGGCGTCCTCCCCCCGATAAGCATCCTCTCCCCGGAGCAGGCCGCCTACTACTTCCTCAGCGGCTACACCGCCAAGCTCGCCGGGACCGAGGCGGACATGGAGTCCGAGGTCGAGGCAACCTTCTCCGAGTGCTTCGGTGCTCCCTTCCTGCCGCTCCCGGCGACGACCTACGCCGAGATGCTCTCCGGCAGGATCAGAGAACACGGCTCGCGCTGCTACCTGGTCAACACCGGCTGGTCCGGCGGGCCCTACGGGGTCGGAAGCCGCGTCGAGCTCGCCTACACCCGCAGGATGGTCCGCGCCGCGGTCTCCGGGGAGCTCGATAACGTCTCCACCCACACCCATCCGGTCTTCGGGCTGGAGGTGCCGGAGCGGGTGCCGGACGTGCCCGCCTCGATCCTGGACCCGCGCGAGACCTGGGCCGACAAAGAGGCCTACGACCGGCAGGCGAAGAAGCTCGCCACGCTCTTCGAGAAGAACTTCGAGAAGTTCGGCGAGGCTGTCCCCAGCGAAGTGCGCGAGGCAGGCCCCAGGGCCTAGCCGGTCACCGGGGACTCCAGCTCGGCGAGGAGCCCGTCGAAGTCCAGGGGCCGCCTGGTGAAGGTGGGCCTCCCGCCGAGCCTCGGCCATTCTCCCGGATCCCGGTCCCAGGCGAGCTCGATGCCGTTGTGGTCGGGGTCGTGGAGGTAGATGGCCTCGTGGGTGCCGTGGTCCGAGGCCCCGTCGATCGGCCAGCCGGCATCCAGAAGCCGCTTCAGGGCCCGGGCCAGGTCCCTGCGCTCCGGATAGTTTATGGCGAAGTGGTAGAGCCCCGTGGAACCGGGTGGGGGTGGTGAGCCGCCCCTGCTCTCCCAGACGTTGAGCCCGATGTGGTGGTGGTAGCCGCCCGCCGACAGAAACGCCGCTGCCTCCCCGAAGCGTGTCACCAGTTCGAAGCCTAGCAGGTCGCGGTAAAAGCCGATGGCACGCTCGAGGTCGGAGACCTTGAGGTGTACGTGACCGATCCTGGTCCCCGCGGGGATGGATTCGTGGTTCATGGCCGGCTCCTTCCCGTTATCTGGACTACAGTCCATTATATTCCGGGAACGTTCGAGGTTACCGGAAGAGCACTCAACGGCGGCGGGATAGAGGAACCAGAGAGTTCATCTCGGCCAGGAGCTTGTCTCCGTTGTCTGGTCGGTAGACACCTGCACCGTTCGAGGCCATCAGGCATCCGGAGAGTCTGATGTCTACGATGACCGTCCTTGAGCCTCCGGGGTATGAAAAGGCGGCGAGCGCCGTGTCGGGCCTGCGCTCCGCCGGGCACGAGAGGGACTGGTTTTTCTCTACCGGAGCGAAGGAGTCGAGGAGTCTCTGCAGGTGTTCGATCTCGCCCTGTGAGCTGGTCGCCATGGAGCTCGCCAGGGGAGGAGGGACCGGCTTGTGATCCTGTTCAGGAGGTGCCACCACGTAGCGGCAGACCCTGAGATGGTTGGCTCCAGGCGGCACCAGCTCCTTGGATATACCGGGGCCTTTGTTCTCAACCGCTTTCGCTCCGCTTACTACCGCTATCGGTACGGACTTCGGACACCTCTTATCCATCGCGAGCCTGATGTCGGTCAGAGAGGGTTTGGTCGCGCTGCGGTGAGCGGATGGGGTGCGTACCGGCGAGCAGGAGAGCACCAGGAGGGCCACGGTCATAAATCCAGTCAGCGCGCAAAACAACCACCTGGACATCTCCCGACTTCCATTCGATGGTCCCGGGCTACGGTGATTTTTGTAACACCTCATACCCGGAACGTCTCGCCCTGCAGGCTGCGGGCTGCGCCGGGGATCTCAGGCGGCGGCGAACTGGGATTCGTAGAGCCGGCGATAGGCGGAGGGGCGGGAGACGAGCTCCTCGTGGGTGCCCTGCTCCACGACGCGTCCGTCGCTCACGACGATGATCCTGTCGGCCCCGCGCACGGTTGAGAGCCGGTGGGCTATGACGACCGAGGTACGCCCGGCGAGGAGCCTCTCGAGGGCTCTCTCGATGCGGGCCTCGGTCGCCAGATCCACGCTCGAGGTCGCCTCGTCCAGGAGCAGGATGCGCGGGTTCGCCAGAAGCGCCCGGGCGAAGGCGATGAGCTGGCGCTCGCCGACCGAGAGCCTGCCGCCGCGCTCGCGCACCTCTGTCTCGTAGCCCTCCGGGAAGGCGCGGATGAAGTCGTCTGCTCCCACGGCCTTCGCCGCCGCGACGACCTCCGCGTGGGTGGCGTCCGGGCGTCCGTAGCGGATGTTCTCCTCGATGGTGCCGGTGAACAGGAACGTGTCCTGCAGGACAACGCCCATGTGCGAGCGCAGCGAGGAACCGCGGATCTTTCGCAGATCGGTGCCGTCTATGCACACCGTCCCCGAGGTCGGGTCGTAGAGGCGGGAGAGGAGCTTGGCTATCGTGCTCTTGCCGGCGCCGGTCTCGCCGACGATCGCGAGCGTCTCGCCGGGTTCGATGCGGAAGCTCACGTCTTTGAGCACCGGTTCGCCGTCCGGGTAGGAGAAGCTCACGCGGTCGAACTCCACCCGCCCCTCCAGACGTACGATCTCCCTCGCCTCTGGGCTGTCCGCGCGGTCCGGCTCGGTGTCGAGCACCGAGAAGACCTTCTCGAGCGAGGCCATCGTGCTCTGCAGGTCCGAGTAGAGCTGCGAGAGACCCTGGATGGGCTGGAAGAACATGTTGATGAGCCCGATGAACGCGACCAGGTGCCCGACGGTCATCGCGCCGGAGATCACCCGGAAGCCGCCGTAGAGCAGGACTATCGCGAGCGCGAGGGCGCCCATGAGCTCCACGGCCGGGAAGTAGACCGAGGAGAGCCGGGTCGAGCGGACGTTGGCCCGGCGGTAGGCCAGGTTCCTGGGTTCGAAGTCGGCGAGGGCGCGCCGCTCCCGGGTGAACGCCTGCACGACGCGCATCCCGGAGACGTTCTCCTGCAGGAAGGCCGCGACCTCGGCTATCGCCTCGCGGGCCCGGCGGAACGCCTGCATGCTCGAGCGGCGGTAGAAGATGGTTGCCGTGGCCATGAGCGGGCTTATGGACATCACGGCGAGCGCGAGCCTCCAGTCCAGGATGAAGGTCGCGACCAGCACACCCACGAGGGTGAGGGTGTTCTTGATCAGGTTCTGCACCCCGTCGTTGAGGAGGTTGGTGAAGTTCTCGATGTCGTTGGTGAGCCGCGAGATGATCCAGCCGGCCCGCTGTTCGGAGAAGTACTGCAGCGAGAGCGACTGCAGGTGTCCGAAGAGCGTGTTCCTGAGGTCGAGGATGACGTGCTGGCCGACCCAGCCCATCCCGTAGGTCTGCACGTATCCCATCGCCCACGAGGCGGCGCTCACCCCCAGGTAGAGGGCGGCCGTCGCGTAGATCACGCCCATGCTGGCATGCCCGCTCTTGGCCCCGAGTCCGTAGTCTATCGCGTAGCCGACGATGAGCGGCCCGGCGAGGTCTGCCCCGGCCGAGAGCGCGGTGATGGACGCGAGCGCGAGGAGACGCCCCTTGTAGGGCCGGGCGAAGGCGAGCAGCCGGAAGAGCGGGAAGCCGAGCAGGTAGCGCTTCAGCCTCATCACGCCGAGGCCCTCTCCGCGTCGGAGCCGTACATCCTCGCGTAGATCCCGCCCCGTCCGAGCAGCTCCTCGTGCGTTCCGCTCTCGGCGATGCGCCCGCCCTCTACGACGAGTATCCGGTCGGCGAGCAGGATCGTCGAGAGCCGGTGGGCGACGACGAACGTCGTCAGCCCCGCCGCCTCCCTCAAGGTGTCGCGCAGGGCCTCCTGGATCTGACGCTCCGTCTCGGCGTCCACGCTCGAGGTGGCATCGTCCAGGATGAGGATGCGCGGGTGCCTGACGAGCGCGCGGGCTATCGCGACGCGCTGCTTCTGGCCGCCGGAGAGCGTGATGCCCCACTCCCCGACCCGGGTGTCGTAGCCTTCGGGGAAGCGGGAGATCTGGTCGTGCACCCCGGCCGCCTTCGCGGCGGCCACGATCTCTTCGTCGGTCGCCTCCGGGTTGCCGAAGGCGATGTTCTCCCGCACGCTCTCGGAGAACAGGAACGTCTCCTGCGGCACGATCCCGACGGCCCGCCGCAGCTCCGTGAGGTCGAGCTTCCTCACGTCGATCCCGCCGACGAGGACCTCGCCCTCCCCGGGGTCGTAGAAGCGGGGGATGAGCGAGAGTAGCGTGCTCTTGCCCGCGCCCGTGGCCCCGACGAGCGCGACAGTCTCGCCCGGCTCGACCTTCAGATCGACCCCGCGCAGCACGGGGGTGCCGCCGGCGTAGGAGAAGCCGACGTCGTGCATCTCGACGGAGAGCGGTCCGCTCTCGGGCAGGGGCCTGGGATGCTCAGGGCTCTCTATCTCCGGCGTGACGTCGAGCACCTCGAAGACCCGCTCCGAGGCGGCGAGCGCCCGCTGGCCCTGGTCCACGACCATCCCGAAGCTCTGCATCGGGGAGACGAGCTGCATCAGGAATAGCTGGAAGAGGACGAAGTCCCCTAAAGATATGCTGCCCGCGGCGTACGCGCGTCCGCCGAAGAAGATCAGGAGCACTATCGAGACCGCGGGCAGGAAGCTCATCCCCGGGATGTAGAAGGCCCGCAATCCTCTCGCGGCCATCGTCTCGCTGAAGACGCCCTCCGCCCGCTCGCCGAAGCGTTCCCGCTCGAAGGGCTCGCGGGCGAAGCTCTTGACCACCCGGATGCCGGAGACGTTCTCCTGCACGGCCGCGGTCACGCCGGCGAGGCGCCGCTGCACGGAGCGGAAGATCGGATGCACCCGGCTCGCGAACCGCCAGGCCGCGAGCGCCAGGACCGGCATCGGGAGCAGCACCACCGCGGCGAGGGCGGGCTTGAGGTAGAAGAGCACCGACGCCACCACGACCAGCGTGATCGCGCTGATGAAAAGCTGGAACATGCCCCAGCCGACGAAGAACCTTATGACGCGCAGGTCGTTGGTGGCCCGGGAGACGAGCTCCCCGGTCGGGGCGCGATCGTAGAGGCCGTGCGAGAAGCCGACCATCTTCTCGAAGAGCGCCCGCCGCATGCGGTACTCGACCGCGTGCCCGACGTAGTTCGTCGAGTACCTCCGGGTGCCGTTGAAGAGGAAGCGCAGGACGGCGAGCGCCACGAGCTCCCCGGCCAGCTTCCAGAGCGCCCCCGGATCGCCGTTCCCGGAGCCGTGCGGCAGTGCCCGGTCTATCCCGACCTTGACCAGCCACGAGATGGCGAGCGTGCTCACCGTGTAGCCGACCGCGCAGAAGATCCCGAGGAGCAGGAGCAACCTGAGACCCCGGGTGAACGACATCAGCCTGAAGAACGTCTTCAAAAACGCCGCCTCTTTATGACAGACCCAAAATCTGCGCCCCTGGCGCCACGAGGGACGCCTTTGCGATCAAAACAAATACAAGTCTATACCCTGTGGCGGCGGGTACAACCTGTTATCCGGACCCGCCCTTCTGTCCGCCCTGCGGGGTGCGGTTGACCAGGTAGATGCCGATCATGATCAGGAGCGCCCCCACGACGAGCGTGGCGGTGAAGGGCTCGCCGAGGAAGATCACGCCGATCGCGACCGAGGTGAGCGGGACGACGAAGATGTACGCCGAGGCCCGGCTGGCCTCCCCCGCGCTCACCAGCCCGAGCCAGAGTATCCAGGCGAGCGTTATCGCGGCGAGCGAGATGAAGAGCAGGCTCCACCAGAACTCGCCCGAGGACCACCGGATGGCCCCCCACGACTCGGTGAGGCTCCCGACCACCGTGAGGCCGACCCCGCCGAAGAGGAACGAGAGCGCGATGAACCACAGCGTCGAGACCACGCCCTGCACCCGCTTGAAGTACACCGTGCCGATGGACCAGCTGATCCCTCCGATCACCCCGGCGAGGAGCCCGGGGAGCTCGAAGTGCCCTCCGAGATCCCCGAAGCTCACCGCCACCACCCCGAGGAAGCCGAGCACGAGCCCGACGACTTTCGCCACGCCGAGCGATTCCCCGAGGAAGAAGGCCGCGAGCAGCCCGGTGACGATCGGCTGCAGGTAGACCAGCACCGCCGCGAGCCCGGAGGGGAGATCCAGCACCGCTATCGTCTGCAGCCCGACGAAGAGCCCGGAGTTGAAGACGCCCGAGATGACGTAGGTGTGCCAGACCCCACGCAGCTTCGGACGTCCGTCCCAGATGGCCGCGATAACGGCCAGCCCGAAACCTCCGAGCAGCACCCTTATCCCGGCGAAGAGCAATGGAGGGGCGTCCCGCAGCCCGATCTTGACGAAGGGGAACGAGGCCCCCCAGATGAGCGCCAGCGCGACGAAAGCGAGCGCTGCGTTTCTGGGGGAGGAGAGGAGCCTGTCGTTCAACCGTCTCTCTCCTACATCCCCTCCGGGGCGGGTCCGCCGACCGGGACCGCACCCCGCATGATCCTGTCTATCTCCCGCAGCTCCTCTTCGGAGAGGTCTATCCCGGCCGCCGGTGCAGTCCCTTTGATGTGATCCGGCCTCCTGGCCCCGACTATCGCGGCGTCGACAGCCGGGTTGGCGAGCGTCCAGGCCACGGCGAGCTGCGGGAGGGTGTAGCCCCGCTCGCCGGCGAAGCGCTTGAGCTCTTCCACCTTCTCGAGGTTCTTCTCGAAGGCCTCTCCCTGGAACATCGGGCTCTTCGAGCGCCAGTCGTCCTCCGGGAAGCGCGTCTGCTTCGTCATCCTTCCGGAGAGCAGCCCGTGGGCGAGCGGTCCATAGACCAGCACCCCGACCCCGTGCCCGGCACAGTAGGGGAGGATGCGCTCCTCGATCTCGCGCCGGAAGAGGTGATAGGGCGGCTGCAGCGCGTCCAGCTTCCTTACCTTCTCGAAGGCTGCCATCTGCTCCTCGTCGAAGTTGGAGACGCCGACGTAGCGGATCTTGCCCTCCCTGACCATCTCATCCAGCGCCCCGGCGCTCTCCTCGACGGGGACGTCGGGGTCGGGCCAGTGGAGCTGGTAGAGGTCGACGTAGTCCGTGCCGAGGAAGCGCAGCGAGTCCTCGACACCCTTGCGCAGCCAGCCCGGGCTCGCATCCCTCAGGAGCCTGTCCCCCTCCATCCTGAGCCCGCCCTTGGTGGCGAGGACGATCTCCTCGCGTCGGCTCTTCAGTTCCGGGGCGAGGGCCTCCCCGAGCAGCCGCTCCGCTTCTCCGAACCCGTAGGCCTGCGCGGTGTCGAAGAAGTTTACGCCGAGGTCGAGCGCCCGGCGGATGGCGGACTCTATCCCGTCCTTCTGCGGGGCACCCCAGTCCCCTCCGGCCTGCCAGGTCCCGAAGGCGACCCTGGAGACTTTCAGGTCTGTCTTTCCAAAACGCGTGTATCTCATCGAAATACCTCCTCGAAACGACTCTCTTCGAACGCGGGTAACCCTTCCCGCAAACGCAAAAAGGCAAACGGGCTTCCCCGTTCCAGGTAGAGTCTACAACCCTCGTGGCCGGAGGACGACCTCGGAGACGCCAACCAGACGGCTCCTTGGTGCTGGACCTTGCTCTGCTGCTATCCTTCTCCGAGAGAGATGTGTTCGTGGGGGTGAGAGGCATGCAGAGGACCGTCCACGGCGAGATGGAGGAGTTGCTCTCGCGGGTCGAGCCGCCGCGGGTCGCGCTCGTCGAACAGGAGCTCGAGAGCCCGCCCGCCATAAGGGACGTCCGGTCCGCGGTGCGGGAGGCTCTCGGGGAGGTGGAGCTCCCGAGGGGTTCGGTCGCGGTCGGCGTCGGCAGCCGGGGTGTGGGGCGTGTGGCGGAGGTCGCCTCCGCGCTCGTCGAGGCGCTCAAAGACGCCGGGGCCGATCCCTTCATCGTGCCTGCGATGGGGAGCCACGGGGCCTCCACCGCCGAGGGGCAGGCGGAGGTGTTGCGGCATCTGGGGGTGAGCGAAGAGCGGGTCGGGTGCCCGATCCGGGCGACGATGGAGGCCGTCGAGGTGGGGAGGACCCCCGCGGGAGTCCCGGTCTACATGGACCGATACGCCTTCGAGGCCGATGCGGTCGTGGTCATCAACCGCGTGAAGCCGCACACCGCCTTCCGCGGGGAGGTGGAGAGCGGGCCGACCAAGATGCTCGCGATCGGGCTCGGCAAGCAGAAGGGGGCGCACGCGGTGCACGCCGCCGGCTGGGAGTACATACACCGCACCATCCCCGAGGCCGCCCGCGTCGCCATCGATGCCGGCAGGGTCGCCTTCGGGCTCGCCGTGCTCGAGAACGCCGACGAGGAGCCCTGCCGTATCGTCGCGATCCCGGCGGAGGAGCTCCCCGAGAGGGAGATCCCGCTTCTTAAGGAGGCGAAGAGAAACCTCCCGCGGATACCCTTCTCCGAGATCGACGTGCTCGTCGTGGACGAGATCGGCAAGAACGTCTCGGGTGACGGGGCCGACCCGAACGTCACCGGACGCTACCCGACACCCTACGCCTCCGGCGGCCCATCCGTGGAGCGGATGGTCTTCCTCTCGCTCACCGGGGAGACCGGCGGCAACGCCAACGGCGTCGGGATGGCCGACGTCGTCACCCGGCGTCTCGAGGAGCAGATGGACCGCGAGGCCACCTACATGAACGCCCTCACCTCCACCACCCCGGCGCCCGTGCGGCTGCCGATGGTCATGCCGAACGACCGGCTCGCGGTCGCCGCCGCCCTCGAGATGTGCGCCGGGGTCCGACCGGAGGAGGCCCGCCTCGTACGGATAACGAACACCCTCCGGCTGCACCGGATGTGGGTCTCGGAAGCGCTGCTCGACGAGGTGAGAGAGAATCCCCGGTTGCACCTCGTCGAGGGACCCGTCCCCATGCGCTTCGACGGGGATGGGAACCTCGAGGGGGTGGACTGACCGCCTCCGAAGGAGTATCTTTTCTGGCCGGCGAAAAACCCGTTGCGGCGGTGACCTGGCAGCGGGAATATACTCCTTTTCGTGAAAGAGAACACAGCAACCTGCGAGGTGATCCGGGCGCGGCTGCGCCGGGTGCCGGAAGAGAGGGGGTAGAGAGACATGGGCTACCTGTGCGTACGCGGGGTGGAGGGACCGCTGCGCGGGACGATCGGCGTCCCGCCCTCCAAGTACCACGCTCACCGGGCTCTGATCCTGGGCTCGCTCGCCCCGGGCACCACGCGGATAGTCGGGCGCAGCGACGCGAAGCACGTCTGGCACACCGTGCGGGCGCTGCGCCTGCTCGGGGCCGAGGTCGAGGAGACCGACGAGGGCTACGCGGTGCGCGGCGGGTCCTACCGCCCGCAGAGGGAGCGCATCCCGCTCGGGAGCTGCGGGAGCCTCGCGTACTTCATAATCGGGCTTGGGTGCCTCTCCGAATCGCCCGTCACCTTCGACGCCGAGAAACAGCTCCGCAACCGCCCCATCGGAGCGTTGCTCGAGGGGCTGAGGAGGATCGGCGTGCACCTCGAGGCCTCCGGGGGCGGGCGCCTGCCGGTCACGGTCTACCCCGGGCGCCCGAAGGGCGGACGCGTCGAGATCGAGGGGACGCTCTCGCAGTGGATCTCTGGGCTCCTCATGGTCGCCCCGCTCGCGACCGGCGACACCGTCATCGACGTGGTCGGTGAGATCAACGAGCGCCACTACCTCGACCTCACGGTGCGCATGCTCGAGAGGTTCGGCATCGAGGTCGGGGTCTCCCCGGACCACAGGCGCTTCGAGGTGCCCGGCGACCAGAACTACCGTCACCGGCCCCGGCTCGTCCTCTCCTCGGACGTCTCCTCCGCGGCCTACGGGCTCGCCGCCGCCTCGATGCACCCATCCGACCTGCTGTTCACCGCTACGAGAAGCTGCGACGACCACCCCGAGCGGGCAATCTTCGACGTGCTCGCGGAGATGGGGTTGCCGATGGACTTCGCCGACGACCGCAGGGAGCTGCGGGTGGTGCACGACGGGAGCCCGCTGCGCGGGATGGAGATAGACTGCACCGACTTCCCGGACGCGCTGCCCGCCCTGTGCGCGGTCGCCGCGCTCGCCGAGGGCCGGACGGTCTTCGAGAACGTCGCCCACGCCCGCAGGAAGGAGTCCGATCGGGTCAGGGCCTCGCTGCAGCTCACCAGGATGGGCGCGAGGATGAGCGCGACGGAGGACACGATCGTCGTCGAGGGCGTGCGCGGCCTCCGGGGGCAGGCTCTGAGTTCGTTCAACGACCACCGCATCCTGATGTCGCTCGCGGTGGCCGGCGGGGCGGCGGAGGGCGAGACGCGCCTGACCTTCCCGAACGCCTACCGCATCTCCTACCCGCGCTTCCTGGAGGACATGAACGGCATCGGTCTGAGTATGCGCGTCGAGCAGCGCACCCGCGCCACGACCCATGCCTGATCCGAAGGACCTCATGGCACCGGTCTATCCGCACCTCCTGGAGGGGGAGTGGCCGGAGCGCCTCATAACCGATTTCCTGCACGAGCACGCGCAGAACAAGCCGGAGAAACCTGCCCTCGTCGACGAGAGCCGGGGCCGGAGGGTGGTGCTCGGCTTCGCCGGGCTCGCAGACCGGGTGGACCGCATCGCCACCGCGCTGCTCGGGCTGGGCGTGAGGCCCGGGGAGGTGGTCTGCTTCCAGCTGCCGAACTACTGGGAGTTCGTCGCGCTGCAGCTCGCGCTCTCGCGCATCGGCGCGGTAAGCTGCCCGCTCATCCCGGTCTTCCGCGAGCGGGAGCTCAGGCTGATGGTCGGCCAGTCGGAGAGCCGCATCCTCGTCGTCCCGGACCGCTTCCGGAACTTCGACTACCCGCGGATGGTCGAGGGCCTGCGGGAGGACCTGCCGCGGCTCGAACGCGTCTTCGTCGTGGGGGATGAGGTCCCCGCCTGGGCCGAGCCTTTCGAGGAGCTGCTCGAGGCCGAACCCGACCGCAAGGCGCTCGAGGCTGTCCGCCCCTCGCCCTCCGACCCGACGCAGCTTCTGTACACCTCCGGGACCTCCGGGGAGCCCAAGGGCGTCGTGCACGTGCACAACGCGCTCATCCTGGCCGACCTCCTGCACATCGAGCACTTCAGGCTCGGGGAGGAGGATACCGTCTTCGTCCCTTCCCCCTGCGCCCACCAGACGGGTTTTTTGTACGGGATGTGGCTCGCGATGGTGCTCGGGGCGACCGCGGTCTACCAGGATGTCTGGGACGGGAGGCGCGGCCTCGAGCTGGTGCGCGGGTACGGGGTGCGCTTCGTGCAGGCTGCGACGCCGTTCCTGGTCGATCTGGTCGAGGCGGTCAACGAGACCGGAAAGAGCCCGGAGGATCTGCGCATCTTCGTCGCCACCGGCGCCTCGGTACCCAGGAAGCTCGCGCAGGAGGCGCGCGAGGTGCTCGGGGCGAGCGTGTGCGGGGCGTGGGGGACGACGGAGGGGTGTCTGGTCACCGCCGGCACGCCCGACGACCCGCCGGAGAAGACCTGGCAGACCGACGGGCGGCTGCTGCCCCGGATGGAGATGCGCGTCGTCGACGACGGGGGCAATCCCTTGCCCGCCGGCAGGGAGGGGCGCTTCCAGGTGAGGACGCCCTGCCTGTTCACCACCTACCTGCACCACCCGGAGTGGTACCGGGCGGCGGTGAGCCCGGACGGCTGGTTCGACACCGGGGACCTCGCGGTCGTGGACGACGAGGGGTACATGAGCATCACCGGGCGGGTGAAGGACATCATCAACCGGGGCGGGGAGAAGGTGCCGGTGGCGGAGGTCGAGCAGCTCCTCTACGAGCACCCGGCGGTCTCGGACGTGGCGATCGTCGCGATGCCCGACCCGAGGCTCGGGGAGCGGGCCTGCGCCTACGTGGTCCTGCGCAAGGGGGCCACCCTCACGCTCGAGGACGTGCGAGGGTACCTGCTCGCGCGCGGGATGGCCAAGCAGTACTGGCCCGAGAGGATCGAGGTCGTCGAGGAGCTGCCCCGGACGGCGAGCGGCAAGATCCAGAAGTACGTCCTGCGCGAGCGGGCGGCGAGGCTCGCATGAGCCCGGGGGAATTCCGGCGGCTCGAGGATGAGATCTCCGCCTTCGTGGAAGGGAGAGCCGAGGAGATCGCCGCCGCCCTCGAGGAGGGTGAAACTGACTCGGGAGAGGTGCGCGAGGAGCTGCGCCGGCGGGGATACCTGAACCTCGCCGCGCCGCGGGAGCTCGGCGGGGCGGGGGTGCCCTTCTCGCGCTACGTCGAGCTCGTCGAGCTCTTCGGCCGCACCCACGGCACGATCAGGACGATCGTGCACGTCGCCAACGGCATCTGGCGGGCGGTGGACGGGCGGGCGACCGGGGAGCAGCGCGAGCGGTTCGTGCGGCCGCTGGTCGCCGGCGAGGTGACGGCGGCCTTCACGATGAGCGAGCCCGACTCCGGGGCCGGGGCGGACCTGAAGACGAGCGTGCGGCGGGACGGAGAGGTTTACCTGCTCTCGGGGGAGAAGCACATGATCACCTTCGGCCTCACCGCCGACTACCTGCTCACCTTCGCCCGGCTCGAGGGCACGGCCGGCGCGGAGGGGACGGTGGCGCTCATGGTCCCCCGCGATACGCCGGGCGTCGAGGCGCGCCCGATGCCGCCCGCGATGGGGCTGCGCGGGACCGACTACGCCCGCGTGAGCTTCCGCGGGGTCCCAATCCCGCTCGAGAACCGGCTCGGGGAGGAGGGCGAGGGGCTCGCGGTGGCCTTCGAGGGCTTTCTCGCCCCGAGTCGCATCGCGGTCGCCGCGAGCTGCGTCGGGCTCGCGGAGAGGGCGCTCGAGCTGGCGGTGGATCACGCGAGGGGACGCGTCACCTTCGGCCGGCCCCTCGCCGCCCGGCAGGCGGTGCAGCATACGCTCGCGGAGATGGCGACCGAGATCGAGGCGGCGCGCCACCTCGTGCGGTGGGCCGCCTCCAGATGGGAGACGGGGGAGGGCGGGCTCGTCGCCTCCTCCAAGGCGAAACTGTTCGCCACCGGGATGCTGCAGCGGGTGACCGACGGGGCGCTTCAGGTACACGGCGGGGTCGGTTACTTCGCCTCGCCGATCGAGAGGATCTACCGGGACGCGCGGGTGCAGCGCTTCGAGGAGGGGACGGCCGAGGTGCAGAAGGCGCTCATCGCGCGGGAGTTGTTGGGCAAGGAGGGATCTTAATGTCTTTCGAAGGAAAGCGGGCTCTCATCACCGGAGGATCGCGCGGCATCGGCCGGGCGATAGCCGTCGCCCTGGGGAAGCGCGGCGCGGAGGTCGCCGTCCACTACAAGGAGCGGAAAGATGCGGCCGAGGAGACCGCAGCCGAGATAGAGCGGGCCGGGGGGAAGGCGATCACGCTCTCCGCCGACCTCGAGGACCCGCGGGCGAACGACGAGCTCTTCGACGAGCTCACCGCGCGCTGGGGCGGGCTGGACATCTTCGTCTCGAGCGCCGGAGCGAGCGCCTTCAAGAAGGTCGGCCAGTACGGGCCGCACCACCTCGGGCGCACCTTCGCGCTCAACGTCCAGTCTTTCGTCCTGGGGGCGCAGCGGGCCGCGGAGCTGATGGCCGGCGGCGGCAGGATCCTCGCGCTCTCCAGCTACGGCAGCCAGCGCACCTTCGCCACCTACGCCAACATGGGGGCGGCGAAGGCCGCGATCGAATCCTGGGTCCGCTCGATGGCCGCCGAGTACGGCCCGCGCGGGATCACGGTGAACGCCCTGAGCGGCGGCCTGATCGACACCGACTCGCTCCACTACTTCTACGGGATGCCCCAGATCCCGCCGATGGAGAGCGTCGTCTCGCGCATCCCGCGCCGCCGGGTCGGGACCGCCGCCGAGATGGCCGCAGCCGCCCTCTTCCTGCTCTCCGAGGAGGCGGACTACATCACCGGGACGACACTCGTCGTCGACGGGGGGCTGAGCATCGTCTCGCCGCCGTTCGTCGGGGAGGAGCCTGACCGTACCTCATGAGGGGGTTTAGATAATCCCCTCCGGAGGTAGATTCATGGGGTGTCCGCGTCTCGAAGGATAGCCGGTCCCTCTTCCGCGAGCCGCAGGTGGTGGGCGCTCGCTGCCTGCTGTTTCGGTCTGCTCATGGTCCTGCTCGACGTCACCGTGGTCAACGTGGCACTACCGGTGATACAGAAGGACCTGGGGGCGAGCTTCTCCGATCTGCAGTGGGTGGTTGACGCCTACACGATAGCGCTCGCGGTCTTCGTTGTGACCTCCGGGCGGGTCGGGGACATCTTCGGGCGCAAGAAGGTGTTCATGTTCGGGCTTGGGCTGTTCACCGTCGGCTCCTTCCTGTGCGGGCTCTCCGGGCACGTCTCGTTCGACGGACTCTCCCACATCGACCTCCTGCTCGCCGCGCGCGGGATACAGGGGGTGGGCGGATCGGTGATGCTCCCGGTCTCCCTCGCGATAGTCTCCGCGACCTTCGAGGGGCCTCAGCGGGCGACGGCGATCGGGATCTGGGGCGGGGTGAGCGGGCTCGCCACCGCCGTGGGGCCGGTCGTCGGGGGCTTTCTGGTCGAGAAGGTCAGCTGGGAGTCTATCTTCTACATCAACATACCCGTAGGGGCCGCGGGTATCCTGCTCTCCGCCTGGGCGATAAGGGATACCCGCGACGAGAGGGCCCCGCGCTCGATAGACCTCTTCGGGCTCGCGACGGTGACCGTGGGCATCTTCTGCCTGGTCCTGGCCCTGATCCGGGGCCAGGACCGGGGGTGGACCTCTTCCTACATCGTCGCGCTCTTCGTCGTCGCGGCGATCGCGCTCGTCGCCTTCGTCGCTGGCGAACTGCGGATGAAGCACCCGATGGTGGACCCTAGGCTCTTCAAGAACCGCAGCTTCACCGGTGCGGCGATAGCCGCCTTCACCCTGAGCGCCGGGCTCTACTCGCTGTTTCTCTACCTGACGCTGTACCTGCAGAACGCTTTGGGCTTCAGCGCGCTCGAGACGGGGCTCAGGCTCCTGCCGCTGAGCGGGCTCGTGCTGTTCACCGCGCCGCTCGCCGGGAATTTGAGCGGTCGCTTCAGCCCGCGGCCCGTGCTCTTCTGCGGGATGGCGCTGCTCGCGGTCGCGGCGTTCCTGATGACGCGCATCTCGCCGCGGGACACGGCATCCGACTGGGTCGTGCTGCTGCCGGCCTTCGTCGTCGCCGGGCTCGGCAATGGGCTGGTGAACGCCCCGATCTCGACTACCGCCGTGGGGACCGTCCCCCAGAGGCTCTCCGGGATGGCCTCCGGCGTGAACAACGTCTGCCGGCAGGTCGGGACCGCCTTCGGGGTGGCGCTCTGGGGTGCGATCCTAACCAACCGCTACGACGACTACGTGCGCCAGAAGATACAGAACCTGAACGCCCCGCACCTGACCGGGCAGATCAAACAGAGGATCATCCATGGCGTCCAGGATGCCGGGACCACCGCCGGGAGCACGGGCCTGAAAGGGGCCCCGCCGCGCTTCGAGCGTATCCCGTTCTTCGGCGAGGTGCAGCGGATAGCACGCGCCTCTTTCGTCGACGGGACCGTGGACATCTTCCGGCTCGCCGCGTTCATGCTCGCGCTCGGGGCGATCGCCTCGGTGCTGCTGGTCCACGGTTCGGATCTCGAGGGACAGAGCCGGGGCGAAAAACGGCGGGGCGGCCTCGATCCGCTGCTCGGCGGGGTCGCGCTCGCCTACCTGAGCCACCGGCTCGAGAACGCCGACGGGAACTCGCCGCAGCTCGTCTCGGCGGCGGCGCGGCTCGTCCCGGAATCTGATGGCTCCGAGGAGGAGCGGGCCAGGATCGCCGGAAGGGACCTCGTGCGGCCGCTGGCGGTGCGGATGCTGCTCGAGGCGTTGCGCCGCCGCCATGGTCCCGGCGGAACCGGCTGAGCCTTCTCACCCCACCCCGGCGAGGGCGAGCGCGAAATACCCGCGCCCGTCGGTGTAGAGCTCGACGAGGGAGAGCCCGGCCCCCCGGAGAACCTCCTCGACCGAGTGTGGGGTGAACTTCGCACTGATCTCGGTGCGCATCCCCTCGCCCGCCTCGAAGTGCACGAGCTCCTCTTCTCCCGCCCGCACGCCCTGCTCCATTCCGGCGTCGAGCCACATCTCCACGCGGCTCTCCTCTGCGTCGTAGAAGGCGCGGTGCTCGAAGCGACGCGGGTCGAGGTCGGTCCGGAGGTGGCGGTTCACGACGCGTAGCAGGTTCCTGTTGAACCGGGCCGTCACACCCGCGGCGTCGTCGTACGCCGCCTCGATGACGCCGGGGTCCTTGACCAGGTCCACGCCGAGCAGCAGGTGGTCCCCGGCTTCCATCCCCGCGCGCAGCTTCGAGAGGAACTCCCTCCTTCTCTCGGGGGTGAAGTTGCCGACCGTGCCGCCGAGGAAGAGGATGAGTCTCTCCCCGGAGGCGGGCCTGGCCAGGAGATCGCCCAGCGAGGCGTGGAAGTCCCCGACGTAGCCCCTCACCTCCAGGCCCGGGTACTCCTTCGAGAGCCTCGTCCCGCTCTCGCGCAGGGCGCTCTCACTGACGTCCAGCGGCACGTAGCGTACCGGACGGCCGTCGTGGGAGAGCATCGTCTCGATCAGGATCCGGGTCTTGCTCGCAGATCCGGAGCCGAGCTCGACGAGCTCCCGGCTGCCGGTCCTGCGCAGGATGTCCCCGGCCCGCTCGCGCAGGATGGAGAGCTCGGTGCGGGTCTGGTAGTACTCGGGCTGGCGGGTTATCTCCTCGAAGAGCGCCGAGCCGCGCTCGTCGTAGAAGTACTTGGGCCAGGGCGAGAAGTCCTTCGCCACGAGCCCCGCCCGCAGCTCCTCCGACGGGCTCGCCGTCCCCCGCCTCAGGACGCCCACACGGACCGCATCCCCGCTCACGACAGCGGCCTCAGGGTGATGCCCGCCCCCGAGACCGAGAGCAGGTGCCCCTCGGGGACCTCGCGCCATTTCGGGTCGCCGTCGAGCCTCTCGGAGGCGACGACGGTCGCCTGCGGAAAGGCGGCCCCGTCCTCGAGAACGTAGAGCGAGTCCGCCCTCCCCCGGCTCGCGAGGCGGGTGAAGGCCATCGTCCCGCCGTCGGTCACCGCCAGGTTGAGCCGGGCCGCCGCGCCCCGCTCCTCGCAGAGCTCCACGACCCTGCGGGCGGTCCCGGCGAGCGCGGCGCCGGGGTCCTCGTTCTCCCGCAGGAGGTCCAGCAGGAGGGCGAAGATCGTCTCCGAGTCCGTTGCGCCGGAGAGCGCGGCGTAGGACTCGTCGCTCAGGGAGTGGCGCAGCCGTCGCATGACCTTTCGCTGGAAGCCTTCTATGGCCCCGTTGTGCGCGAAGAGGTACCTGCCCGAGGAGAACGGCGGGGTGCCGCTCTCCTCCGCCACGAGCGGCGGGGTGGCGCTGCGCACGGCGGCGAGGATGCAGCGGGAGCGGGTCCTCGGGGCGATGCTCGCGAAGCTGCGGTCGGACCAGATGGGACGCGTCGAGCGGTAGAGCGCGGGCTCCTCGCCGGCCCACGGCACGTACCACCCGGCCCCGAAGCCGTCGGCGTTCACCGTGCCGGAGAGCATCTCCCGCGGGGCGTGGCTCTGGACGAGCAGCGAGTGGGGCGGCTCGAGCACGAGCGAGGAGACGGTCGCCTCGGGTCCTCCGAGGTAGGCGGCCAGGCGGCACATCCCTACTCGCTGCGGGCGCAGCGGAACCCGACGAAGAGCTGGCGCCTTATCGGGAAGTCCCAGTTGCGAAAGGTGTTGCGGATGGCGCAGGGACGGGTCGCCCAGGAGCCGCCGCGCAGCACCATGTACCCGTCGTCGAAGAAGACCTCGGAGTACTCCCGGTAGGGGAAGCTCTCGAAGCCGGGGTAGCCGGAGAACTCGGTCGCGGTCCACTCCCAGACGTCCCCGATCATGCCCAAAACGCCGTAGGGGCTGGCACCTTCGGGGAAGGCGCCCACCCCGGCCGGGCGGAAGGCGAGCTGGTCGAGGTTCGCCCTCTCGGGCGTCGGAGGATCGTCCCCCCAGGGGAAGAGGCGCCTGGTCTCGTTCTCGGGGTCCCAGGAGGCCGCTTTCTCCCACTCGGCCTCGGTCGGGAGCCGTTTGCCGGCCCAGCGGGCGTACGCGTCGGCCTCGTACCAGGAGACGTGCATGACCGGTGTCTCGGGGTCGAGCGGCTCGTCGAAGCCGAAACGCCGGATGCGCCACCCGCCGGCCGCGCTCCGGTGCCAGGACATGGGGTGGGTGATCTCCTCTTCGCGGATCCAAGCCCACCCCTCCGGCTCCCAGAGTTCTTTTCTCCGGTAGCCCCCGTCCTCGACGAACTCGAGGAAGGCGGCGTTGGTGACGGGTGCTTTGTCTATGTAGAAGCCGGGCAGATCGACCTCGTGCGCCGGGCGCTCGTTGTCGAGCGCCCACGCGGTATCGTCGGTCCCCATGAGAAACGCCCCGGCCGGGACGTGGACCATCTCCTCCTCGGGTGGGTTCGCCGGGGGGAGATGCCTGCGGGGTTCGGGCCGGTAGCCCTCTCCCCGCATGAGCTGCAGCGTCTGGAGCATGGTCTCGTTGTGCTGGGCCTCATGCTGGAGGACCATGTTGTAGACGAAGCCGCCCTCGAGCAGGGGGCCGCCGTCCTCGAGGTCGACCTCGCGCAGCACCTCGAGCGCGGCGGCGCGCACGGTGTCCAGGTAGCGGTCGGCCTGCTCCCGGTCGAGCATCTCCAGCGAGGGGCGCTCGCTGCGCGGGGTGAGCGTGGCGTTGTAGATGTCGAAGAGCTCCCGGTCGGAGAGTTCCCTCCCCGCCACCTCCTTCAGGAGCCAGAGCTCCTCGTAGTTGCCGATGTGGCCGTAGTCCCAGATGAGGGGGCTCATGATGGTGCTGTGCTGGGCGTAGAGGTCCTCGTCGGAGACGGTGGAGAGCAGCATCCGGGTGCGCTCCCGGCCCTCCTCCATCCTGCGGGCTATCTCGCGTTTGAGGGTGACGCTTCTGGTGTCCATGGTCCTTACACCTTAGCCTTCCTTCGTTTTCAGGAGGAGACGCGCAGCACGATTTTGCCGCGTCCGTGACCGGAGTCGAGGCGCGCGTGGGCTTTGGCGACCTGGGTGAGGTCGAGCACCTCGTCGAGCAGCGGTCTCATCTGCCCCCGCTCGATGAGCCGGGTCATCTCTTCCAGGCGTCGCCTCTCGCGGGTGAGGAAGACGCCGTAGATCGTCTGGTTCTTCAGGTAGAGCTGCGTGAGGTCGCCCTGCGCCCCGAGGATCGTCGCGACCCTGCCGAAGGGCCGGGTGCAGGCGGCGCTCTGCGCGCAGGTCTCGCCGCCGACGGTGTCGAAGACCGCGTCCACGCCCGCTCCGCCGGTCTCGGAGAGCGCGACCTCGGAGACGTCCTGGCTGCGGTAGTCTATGGCGACGTCGGCGCCGAGGTCTTCGAGGGTCTTCTGGTTGTCCGGGCCCGCCGTCGCTAGCACCCGGGCTCCCGCGGCCTTCGCTATCTGGATCGCGAACGACCCGACCCCGCCGGCGCCGCCGTGGATCAGGACGGTCTCCCCGACCTTCACGTCGAGCCGGCGCACGATCGCCTCGTAGGCGGTGCCCCCGGCGAGCGGGACCGCCGCGGCCTCCTCGTGCGAGAGCGAGGGCGGCTTGGGGGCGACGATGGCCGCCGGGACCACGTTGTACTCGGCGTAGCTCCCGTTGGACTTTTCGCCGAAGATCTCGGGTGTGTAGTAGACCTCGTCGCCGGGGGAGAACTCCGTCACGCCGGGGCCCACCTCCTCGACGATCCCGGAGACGTCCGCGCCGAGGACCAGCGGGGTCTCGAGCCCGAAGGCGGTGCCGTCGGCCCGGATCTTGGCATCCACCGGGTTGGTGCCGGCGGCGACGACCCTGACCAGTATCTCGCCCGGAGCCGGCTCCGGGCGGGGTACGTCCCGCTCCTCGAAGAGCTCCGGTGGTCCGAACTCCGGGGTCACCATCGCGCGCATCTTTACCACGCTCCTTTCGCCTGAGATTCTTTCCAAAGTCTCTCTGTGCCCGGCGGGACACCCTCTCAAACGACTACAATACAATACAGATGGGGGAGAAGGAGGTCGTAGAAGGTGGCGGAGAGGGAACCGGAGGCGGGACGGGAGATCGCGGCGGCGCTGGGAGACTCCTACAGGGCGTTCGCGGAGAACTTCATCGAGGCCCAGAAGAGGAACACCGGCCTCGTCGAGGGGTGGGCGGAGAGCCTGCGGGGGCTCCTCGAGAGCCAGGCGGAGGCCAACCGGGCGCTCGCCCGGGCGATGGAGTCCTACGTGAAGGTCGTGGACGAGGCGCTCGAGGGACAGCGGCGGACCGGCGAGGCTCTCAGGGAGAGCCTGGAGGCCTACCGTGAGGTGCTCGAGCGGACGAACGCCGTGCAGGAGCAGAGCACGCGCCTCCTCGAGGATTTCTTCGGCGGCCTGCAGAGGGAACTCGCCGCGCAGGCCGAGGGCGGGGAGCGCATCGCCCGGCAGCTCTCTGAGCTGGCCGGAAGTCAGCTCGAGGCCATGGAGCGCCTGGTGCGTGAGGCGTCGGAGTCATACCTGAGATTTCTCGAGGCTCCTTACGAGTTCTACCGGCGGGCCACGGAGGGGGACAGGGAGTAGGGGAGGGCTGGCGCCCGCGCTTTTCGGGCGGCGAATATCACACTCTTATATACTGCATAAAACAATCCAGGATAGTCCGGACTTGGAGGGGGGAAATGGACCGGAGATCGAGAGTTCTCTCTGCCGCGCTTTCCATGGCCGCGGCACTTTTGTTGTGTCTGTGGCTCGTGCCCGTCGCGGGGGCAGCTTCCTACACGCAGGTGGTGGACAACGCCACCAAGGGGAGGTTCTCCGCTTCCCGGGCGTGGGGTTACAGCCACTGGAGCGACCAGAAGTACGGCAGAAACTACCGCTTCGCGAAACCGGCCGGAAAGCAGGACCCGGCCTCGTTCAAAGTTCGGGTCCCGCGGACGGCGCGCTACGTGGTCTACGCCCGCTGGCCGGCCGACCAGGGCTACAACGGGCGGGTGCGCGTCGGGGTCAGGACGACCTCCGGCTGGCGTTGGATGCACGTCGACCAGCGCAGGAACGGCGGCAGGTGGGTTCGTCTCGGGGTCTTCCGGCTCGGGGCCGGGGACCGGTGGCGGGTGAAGATCACCCGCCAGTCGAGCTCCCGGGGGTATATCATCGCGGATGCTGTGAAGGTCGTGCGCCACGTCCGCAGCCGTCAGAGCGGATACACCGGGGCGGACGTGCTGCGGGTGGCCAGGAGCTGGCTCGGGGTGCCCTACCGCTACGGCGGGGCCTCGCGCAACGGCGTCGACTGCTCGGGGCTCACGATGCGGGTCTTCGGGCAGCTCGGCGTGAGCCTGCCGCACAACGCGGCCCAGCAGTACGACAGCCCGGTGGGAAGGAAAGTCCCGCGCACCGACCTCAGGCGGGGCTACCTCGTCTTCGGGTACGCCAGCGGCTACGGGCCCGGGATAACCCACGTCGGGATCCTCACCGGCGACGGGCGCATGATCCACGCGCCCGAGCCCGGCACGGTGGTGCGCTACGACAGGATCCCGGCGGGCTGGTACCACATCGTGGGTGTCAAGGAGATCTTCCCGGCCGGCTGAGCTCCTACAGGACGTCCGAGGCTGCGGCCCGTCCGGCCACCCTGCCGGAGAACAGGCACCCGCCCAGGAAGGTCCCCTCGAGCGAGCGGTAGCCGTGCATCCCCCCGCCGCCGAAGCCTGCCGCCTCCCCGGCGGCGTAGAGGCCCGGGATGGGTGTGCCGTCGGCCCCGAGCGCCCGCGAGGAGAGGTCGGTCTGTATGCCGCCGAGGGTCTTGCGGGTCAGGATGCGCAGCCGCACCGCGACGAGCGGGCCGGCGCCGGGATCGAGCAACCGGTGGGGCCTTGCGGCCCGGATGAGCCTGTCGCCCGCGTAGCGGCGGGCCTCCCGGATCGCCGCCACCTGCAGGTCCTTGCCGAACGGGTTCGCGAGCTCGCGGTCGCGGGCGACGATCTCCTCCTTCAGCAGCGCCGGATCGAGGGGTGGGTCGCCGCCTGTGAGGGCGTTCATCCTCCGCGCGAGCTCGGGGACGGTGCGGGCGGTGACGAAGTCCCGGCCCGCGCGCAGGAACCCTTTCACCGGGGCCGGCGCACCCGGGAGCAGCCGCCCGAGCACCCGGGGGACGCTCCTTGCGGTCAGGTCCGGGTTCTGGTCCGAGCCGGAGAGGGCGAACTCCTTCTCTAGTATCCGGCGCGTGAGCACGAACCAGGTGTGGTCGTATCCGGTCTGCAGGATGTGCCGGAGGGTGCCCAGGGTGTCGAAGCCGGGGAAGAGGGGGGCCGGCAGCCGGCGGCCGCGGGCATCGAGCCACAGCGAGGAGGGACCGGGGAGGATGCGTATGCCGTGGTTCTCCCAGATCGGGTCCGGGTACTCGATCCCCTCGGTGTAGTGCCACATGCGGTCGAGGTTCGTGAGACGGGCCCCGGCTCTGGCTGCGACCTCGAGCATCCCGCCGTCGACGTGGGCTGGAACCCCGCAGAGCATCCGTCGCGGTGGCCGTCCGAGCCATCCGGGCCAGTTTCTGCGCACCAGCTCGTGGTTGCCGCCGAGCCCGCCGGAGGCGACGATGACGGCCTGAGCCCGGAGCGAGAACTCCCCGACCACCCGGCGCGAGCTCGCTCTCCCGCGCTCCGCGCCGCCAGGTTCGAGGATCTCACCGTGCACGCCGCAGACGTGACCGCCCTCCGCCTCGAGCGCCGTGACCCGGTGCCTGAAGCGGAGCGAGACCCTGCCCCGCCTCTCGGCCGCGCGGAGCCTCTCGACGAAGGGTTCGAGGAGACCGGGGCCTGTGCCCCACACGATGTGGAACCTCGGGACCGAGTTGCCCGGCCCGGAGGCCCCCCGGCCCCCGCGCTCGGCCCAGCCGACTATCGGGAAGAAGCGGACCCCGAGGCTCCGGAGCCAGGGGCGCTTCTCGCCCGCGGCAAACTCCACGTAGGCCTCGGCCCACCGGCGCGCCCAGCGGTCCTCCTCGCGGTCGAAGCCCGCGGTTCCCATCCAGTCCTGGAGCGCGAGCTCCACCGAGTCCCTTATCCCGAACCGCCGCTGCTCGGGGGAGTCGACGAGGAAGAGCCCGCCGAAGGACCAGTACGCCTGTCCGCCAAGCGATCGTTCGGGTTCCTGGTCGAGCAGGATCACGCGCCTTCCGGCCCCGGCGAGCTCGCAGGCGGCGACCAGCCCCGCGAGCCCCGCCCCGACGACTATCGCATCAGCGTCCTGGTGCAAGTTCCGCCCTCCCTGCGAAGGTTCACCTCAGTGGTCGCCGTCCCGGTGCAGCAGGGGCAGGCGGAGGGTTCTGCGCTCGCGGCGGAGGAGATCCTCCTTCGCGTCGGAGGGGCTCACCGATTCGTCGCGGGTCTCGAGCGCGAGCCGCTCCCGGTGCTCGACGATCCAGAGGTAGAGGTCGAGCTCGGTGCGGCCGGGGAAGGCGTCGAGCACCCTCTCCTCCCGGATCATCTCGGATATCGGGCGGTAGGAGTACTCGTACCAGTCGCGCAGGACCTCCTCGGGGGAGACGTAGCGGTGCCAGAGCTGGGAGAGCCTGAAGCCGTGTGCCTCGATGTAGGAGGCCAGCCGCCGGTAGTCCCCGACGTCCGAGAAGCGCACCTCTATCTCCGGCAGGACGCGGTCCATCGGGAGGCGTTCGAACAGCCTGCGCTGCTCGAGCTTGTGCAAAAGCTCCGCGGGGGTGATGCTCGCGTCTATAGGGACGCGGGTGCGCAGCTCGGTCACCTCGGCGTCGATCATCTCGACCCCCTGCATGCGGGCGACCGAGACCCGGTGGTTGCCGTCCTGCACGAAGTAGGCGTCCCCGATCTTGTAGAGGCTCACTGGGGGCAGCTCCTCGGCGCGCTGCATGAGCTGGTCTATCCGCTTCCAGCGGGTGCCGAGATCCGGCTTGGAGGGCAGGAAGGCCCGATCGAAGTCGCGGTGGCGCCCGACGCTGCCGACGATCTTGTCGACCGGGACGACCCGCATCCCGAGGTAGACCTGCTCGACGGCCCCGAGCGCCTTCTTCACCTCCTCGAAGGAGAGCAGCTGGTTCGAGGCCGGGTCGTTGCGCAGGAAGGCACCTAGCCTGCGCAGGAAGGCCTTCCTGCGCGCCACGCTGAAGTCCTGGTCTGCCTGAGCTCCGGTGCCGATGAGATCGCCCGCCACGAACGAGAATTTATACCGCCCGGAGCCGGGCGACAAGAGAGGGTTGGGACATCTCTTACACCTCGAGGATGCGGTGTCCGAAGACGTTCACCACCCGGGTCGAGCCCCTCTTTGTTACACGCTCCGGCTCCGGACCGTAGAGGTGGACGTGGCCGTGCAGCCAGAGGGACGGATGGTGGCGGTCTATGAGCTTGAGGTACGATTCGAAGCCGGTGTGGCAGACGTCCTCCCTGTCTCCGAGGCCGAAGGGCGGCGCGTGGGAGACGAAGATGTCGGGGGCGGGTCTGCCGAACAGCGTGCGCCTCCTTATGCGTGAAGAGAGTCGTCGGGCGCGGCGGCGCATCTGGCGCTCGGTGTACTGGTTGGGACCGTCCGAGTAGAGCCGGCATCCAGAGAGGCCGGCGAGGGCGTGCCCGCCGAGCTCCTCGATACGCCCGTCGAGCGGGGTGCACCCGCCGGGATGCTTCCCGTCTTCAGGAGCGGGGTCGTGGTTGCCGAGGACGTAGAAGAGGGGTACGCCGAGGACCGTGACGAGATACTCGAGGTAGTCGAAGGGGAGGTCTCCGCAGGAGACGACCGCCTCCACCCTCCCGGCGTAGGACTCGAGCGCGGGCCCGTGGAGCACCCGCTCCACCTCGTCGCTGACCGCAAGGATCTTCATGTCTTCCTCTCCCGCACCATGCACACAAAGGATAACGCCTCGTGGAGGCCGGGCGGCGCGCGCAATGCCAGAACATCACCGGGAGGGCTTGTTGCCAGTTTGCGGGATTCATCACGCGAAGACGGCCCCTGTGGCTACCGGTCCGTCTCCGTCGCGCTCCTCGTCGCGGACATCGCCTTCGCCTTTCAGCAGACGGCGGCGATCCCGACCATCGAGCGGGACTTTTGATCCCCCGGCTCTAGAGTTCGCGCACGGGGCCGCCGGAGCGGGGCTCTTCCTGATGCCGGGCGCCCTGGGGCAGCTCGCCGCTGGACCCCTCTCGGGAGCCATCGGCCGCCGGTTGCGATCGAAGTGGACCTTCACCGGCGGGATGCTGCTCGCCGTCTGGCACGAAGAGCCCTGGCGGATCGGGCCGGAGATGTTCCTGTTCGGGTTCGGGATGGGCTTCGGCGTGAGCTCCGGCGGGAACCTCGTCACCCGCGCCGTGAGCGTGCGCGACACGGGCATATCGAACGCGCTGAACAGCGTCCTGCGTCGGGTCGGGGGTGGCATCGGAGGGCAGGTCGGGGCGGCGCTCCTCGCCGGGTTCACCACCCCCGGAGGACCGGCACAGGTGGCGTTCGCAGTTGCTTTCGCCGTCTCGGCCGTTCTGTGCCTGCTCGGGGCCGGGCTCGCCGCTCTGGTCCCAGAGGGGCGGGGTTAAGGACCGCGCGTACGGGTAAAGAGAGCGCGGTGTCGTTTCGAGAGGAGGTTTGCCGGATATGCCCGCACCAGAGACACCGAAGCTCACGGTGGACGTCGTGATCCCGGACCGGGACGGCAGGGTCGTCCTGATCCGCCGGGCCAACGAACCTTTCAGGGGTCGCTGGGCGCTGCCGGGCGGGTTCGTGGACGTCGGCGAGACGGTCGAGCAGGCCGCCCGCCGCGAGGTCCGGGAGGAGACCGGGCTCGAGGTCGAGCTGGAGCGGCTCGTCGGGGTCTATTCCGAACCGGCCCGGGACCCACGGGGCCACAACGTCTCGGTGGCTTTCCTGGCCCATCCCGTGGGCGACGCCGGGCCCCGGGGCTCCGACGACGCCTCGGAGGCGCTGCTTCTGGACCCCGCGGTCGTCGAGCTCGCCTTCGACCACGACCGCATAATCCGGGATGCGCTGGGCGGCTGAGTGGGTGTTATCCTTGCACGTATGAGGTTCCTTTTCCGAAGGCGCGGGGGAGGAGTGCGGCTCTCTCTGGGCTACTCGCCCGGCGCCTTCACCCTCCCCGACGAACGGGAGATCTCGCCGCTGTACGCTTTCTTCGAGGTCGCCAACACGGGTGAGGTTGCTGCCGAGGTACGGCGCATCGGGGTGGAGCCTGCGGACGGCTCCGGGGTGTTCTTCGGCGAGGGGTTCGAGGGGGAGCGCAGCCTGCCGTGCACGCTCTCACCCGGAGAGTCGGTGAGGTTCTGGGTGCGGGCGAAGACGCTCGCCCGCGCGCTGCGGGACGCGGGCTACGGCGGGAGGCCGCGCCTGCGGTTCGTGGCGGAGGATTCCTCCGGAGGGCGCCACGATACGGGTTTCAGGTTCCGGGTCGACGAGTACCTGAACCTCAGGGACGAGTAGGGGAGAGGGATAGGACAGCCTACGCAATAGTCAACGTAAGGTATAAAAAATTCCAAGCGCTACACGGAGTATGCGAGCCGGGTACCGCAGAGGCTGGAGAAGTACGGTGGCGGGTGGTTGGTGCGCGGGGGAGAGGCCGAGGTGCTGGAAGGGTCATAGGACGTCGAGCGCTTGGTTGTCCTCGAGTTCGAGAGCTAGGAGCACTTCCGCGATTGGTACGAATCTCTGGAGTACACGTAGCTCAAACAGGCTGGCGCCGGTTAACACCCCCACGTAGATGAGTCCGCGGAGGTCCAGGAGGTGGAGGAGCCCTCCCCCACGGAATGCATTCCTTCTCCGTAAACTGCGGGGAGCTGAGGCTGCTCGAGAACTATACCGTAGGCTGGCATCCCAGACCAGGACGTCTCCGGGACGGTTTAAAGGTTTCGACTCCAGGCGGTTCTCCGCCGTACTCTTCCCGATACAGGATCCCGAGCTCTGCGGCCACTGCTTTCCTCCCGGCGCGACCTGCTTCGTGCGAGTCTACTCGAGCTGGGAGCGGGAAAAGGTCCGCCGCCTGCAGGCCCACGGGTACGCCGTAGAGGTCCTGTACCCCGGTAGAGAGAAGGGGATCTCCGGAACCCGGGTGCGGGAGTTGATCCGCTCGGGAGCAGCGTGGGATCGCCTCGTGACCGCCGTCTCCGCCCGGATAATCCGCGAGGTGCTCGCCGCCAAACCCGGCCGGTTCGAGAGACGCTAGCGTACCAGCCTGCCCAGATCCACCACTGTCCGGGCCGTACCTACGGTTCTCCTTAAACCACGGACTTGTGGACATATATGCTTCCATTGTGACTGGATCTGAAAAACTTTTGAAAATCTTTGGCAAAACCTATTGACAAAAAAACATAAGCTCGTCTAGACTGATTACGAAGTGAAGGAGCGAGGATGAGAGACCGGACGGAGAACAAGGAGACGCAAGCGCGCTACCCGCTGATCGAGAACCGGCTCCAGTCGCGGATCATGACCTTCATCCACGCCCAGGCGCGGCCGGTCTCGCGGAGCGAGCTTACCGAGGAGCTGAGGGCGAGCCGCAGCAAGATCTCGGGTGAGGTCAATCGGCTGATGGAGCTGGGGCTGCTCGCCGAGGAGGGCTTCGCCGAGTCGGAGGGTGGGCGGCCTTCTGCGCTGCTCAACATCCCCCGCTCGGCGGGTCTGGTCGCCGCTATAGACCTGGGAGCTACATCCATAGATGTGGCCCTTACGACGCTCGGCAGCGAGATCGTCGCCCATAAAGCCGAGCCAGCGGATGTCAGGGAGGGTCCCCGGACCATTCTCGGCCGGGCGAAGGCGATGCTCTCCGGGCTTCTTGAGGAGCAAGTGTCCGACGCCAGGGATGTTCTCGCCATAGGCATCGGTGTTCCGGGGCCTGTGGAGCAGGCGGCCGGGGTTTTGAGGAGCCCGCCGCTGATGCCCGGATGGGATAGATTTCCCATCCGCAGCGTGTTCGCCGGGGAGTATGCCGCCCCGGTCTTCGTAGACAACGACGTGAACGTCATGGCTCTCGGGGAGCACTGGGGCGGGGTCGGCAGGGGCGTGGACAACATGCTCTTCATCAAGGTAGGAACCGGGATAGGCGGAGGGATCATCGCCGACGGGCACCTCTACCGCGGGACCCAGGGATGCGCGGGAGACATAGGGCATATATCGGTGGACCCCAACGGGCCAGTGTGCACCTGCGGCAACCTTGGGTGTCTCGAAGCCATGGCAGGCGCTCCGGCCATCGTACGCGAGGCGGAGCGAAAGGCCAGAGAAGGGCTCTCTCCCGTACTCGCAGAGATGCTCGCAGGGAAAGGCGAGCTTACCTCCGAGGACGTCAGCAGAGCGGCGAGCGTGGGCGACTACGAAGCCGTGATGATCATCCGGCAGGCCGGGAGGCTCATCGGGCGGGTGCTGGCCACCCTGGTAAGCGTGCTCAACCCGTCTTTGATCGTGGTAGGTGGGGGCGTCTCGCAGATAGGGCACTCGTTTTTGGCGGAGATCAGGAGCACCGTCTACCAGCGTTCGCTGCCGCTGGCGACTAGGAACCTGCCGATAGTGTTGAGCGAGATCGAAGGAGTATCGGGAGTAATGGGTGCGAGCGTGATGGCGGTCGAAGGGGTGTTGCAAATACCCTAGCTCGTGAGTGCCTTCGCTTCTTCCAAGAGTAGAGGTCTCTGGATACACAAACTGAACTGAAGCAGGAGAAAAGAGAGGAGCCGATGAATGAAGCTAGCCTACCAGACGATAACCTGGGGTGGGTTGGTCAGTGACCCCGCCGGGGTGACGAGCATCAAAGATCTTTACTACCTGGCGAACGGATCTACGGAGGAGGCTCTTCGAGATATCGCCGGCGCAGGCTACGAAGGGTTTGAGCTGTTCGACGGCAATCTCATGCAATACGCCGGCCGGGAGCGCGAGTTGGTAACGGTGATGGAGAAGCTGAACCTGGAGATGGTCGCCGTTTACTCAGGCGCAAACTTCGTCTACGGGGAGATACTGGAAGAAGAGCTGAGCAAGATAAAGAAGGTCGCCCAACTTGGAGCCCATCTTGGTGCCACCCACCTTGTGGTTGGGGGTGGAGCTGTACGTACCACCGGTGTTGCGGAAGAAGATTACCAAAGGCTTGCGGATGGGCTGGAGAAGGTTGTGGATCTCGCCGACCAGGCCGGTATGGTGGCGAGCTACCACCCCCATCTGGGCACCTGTGTAGAGTCACCCGAACAAATAGAAAAAGTCTTCCTACATACAGGAATCAACTTTTGCCCGGATACGGCACATCTAGAGGCAGGTGGAGGAGACCCGGCAGAGCTTATCAGCAAGTACGGAGATCGAATCCGTTACGTACACCTCAAAGATTACGAGGACGGCAACTTCCTGCCGCTAGGACGAGGCAAACAGGACTTCCCTCAGATACTGCGTGCCCTCGAAAAGATCGGCTATGACGGGTGGATTACGGTGGAGCTGGATTCTTATGCAGGGTCTCCCAAGGAGGCTGCACAGATCAGCAAGGCGTTTCTCAAAGAGAAGCTGTCTGTAGCGTAGGCAGTAAATAGTTGGTCTGTATGGTGACAAGCTGAACCAGAATACCAGCCTGAGCAAACTTTAGGAGGAGTCGTGGAGCAACTCAACATTGGAATGATAGGTGGGGGATTTATGGGCAAGGCGCACTCGCTGGCTTACGCGGCGATGCCCATGTTTTTCTGGCCTGCCCCAGCTGTTCCAAACCGCAAGATGCTCGCGGAGATCGACGAAGACCTCGCCCGCGAGAGCGCCCTGCGTTTCGGGTTCGAAAAGTATACAGGCGACTGGCGGAAGCTTGTGGAGCATCCCGACATCCACGTCGTGGATATCGCAACACCGAATAATACGCACGCCGAGATCGCCATAGCCGCAGCCGAAGCTGGCAAGCACATCATCTGCGAGAAGCCGCTGGCCCTTGATGCCGAAGAAGCCGAGCGCATGCTAGAAGCGGTCGAGAGAGCTGGTGTGGTGCATATGGTGGCCTTCAACTATCGGCGCACCCCGGCGGTAGCTCTGGCGAAGAAGTTTATCGAAGAAGGTGCCATAGGCAACATACTCAACTTCCGCGGTACCTATCTACAAGATTGGTCCGCCGATCCCAACGGACCACTTTCCTGGCGTTTTCAGAAGGCCGTGGCCGGTTCCGGGGCGCTCGGTGATATAGGCACACACGTACTGGACATAGCCCGTTATCTGGTTGGTGAGATCGTTGCTGTCAACTCCGTACTGCGCACTATCATCGGGAAGCGTCCTATCCAGCAGGGAGGACAGGATAAGCTGGGCGCCTCGCAAAAGCTTGTTGATGCGCCGAAAGCAACCGTTGATGTGGACGATGAGGTGATCACCTCGCTACGCTTCTCCAATGGTGCGCTGGGCACTCTCGAGGCTACACGCAACGCTTACGGCCGCAACAATTTTCTGACCTTTGAGATCGATGGGGATCATGGCTCCCTCTACTTCAACTACGAACGGAGAGACGAGTTGCAGGTGTTCTTTGCTGATGACCCCGCAGACCGGAGAGGGTTCCGCACCATCTATACGGGGCCGGCTCACCCATATGGTGAAAACCTCTGGCCCATCCCCGCCATCGGTATCGGCTACGGCGAGACCAAAATCATCGAATGCTACGAGTTTGTCAAGGCGGTTATCGAGGGCACCACGGTCTCGCCTAGCTTCCATGACGGCCACCGCATAGCGCAGATCTGCGATGCGATCGTGGAATCCTCGGAGAAACAGACTTGGGTCGACCTGTAAAGCCGCAAGTCAAGAGAATTTAGATACTGGGATCATCCGGGAAAGGAGTAAGGATGGAAAGGGTGCGTCCAAAGATCAGCCGGAGAGACTTCTTGGCTGGGGCCGGCGCTGGATTTCTGGTGCTGAGCGTTGGAGCCTGCAGCGGGTCGGGCTCTTCGTCTTCTGGTTCGAAGAGCGGTGGTGAATCAAGGGCCGCTTTGCAGGCGGAGCTCAAGAAGATTGAGGGTAAGGTGCTCAGCACAGGGCCTCACGGTGAAAAGGCTACACCGGCGAGCGAGATAAAGCTGAGCGATCAGGAGATGAAGCAGATCAAGGCCAAGAAAGCCACGGCTGCAATCTCTCTCCATTACGGTGGTAATGACTGGTCCACGGGCCAGGTAAACGGCCTGAAGAGCCAGTTCAAAAAGATGGGCATCCCAGTCGTTGCCGTTACCGACGCGAACTTCGACCCTTCCAAGCAGGTCTCAGACATAAGAACCATCTTGGCTAAGAAACCGGATATTCTTGTCTCGATCCCGACCGATCCGGACGCCACCGCGAGCGCTTACAGACAGGCGGTCAAGCAGGGCGTGACGATCGTCTTTATGGATAACGTGCCTAAAGGATTCAAGCCGGGCAGAGACTACGTCAGCGATGTGTCAGCCGATAACTATGGTAACGGTGCCGTTGCAGCCCATCTGATGGCGTTCTACCTGGGTGGCGAAGGCAAAATTGGCGCCGTTTACTACGCTGTGGACTTTTTCGTCACCAACGAGCGCTACGATGGTTTCAAGAAAACGATCGAAGAGAAGTATCCGAAGATCAAGATCGTTGCTCAGCAGGGATTCAGCGGATCTGACATCTCAGGCTCTGCCGAGCAGGTCGCCTCAGCCATGCTGACCAAGTATGCGGACCTCAACGGGATGTGGGCGGTATGGGATGTTCCAGCTGAAGGAGTAATGGCTGCTGCCCGAAATGCAGCGCGTAACAACTTGGTCGTGACTACCTGTGATCTCGGGCTGCCGGTAGGAATAGACATGGCTTCGGGGGGGATAGTCAAGGGGTTGGGAGCCCAGCGGCCCTTCGATCAGGGCGTTACGGAGGCCAAGCTGGCCGGTTATGGCCTACTGAACAAGAAAGCTCCGCCTTACGTAGCGCTTCCGGCACTCCCGGTAACGAAAGACAACGTTTTGAAAGCATGGAAGATCGCGTACCACCAGCCACCGCCGCAGAAGCTCAAAGAAGCAGCTCAATAAAACATGAGCTTGACAGGCGTTTGTCCTTCGAAAGGTTGAAAAATGGCGGCTGAGAGCTCATCCAGGAAGACAGCAGTAGAGCTGAAGGGAATAACCAAGTCCTTTGCAGGCAATGCGGTCCTGCACGGCGTGGACTTCCAATTGCTCGAAGGGGAGGTTCATGCGCTGGTAGGTGGGAATGGGGCTGGCAAGTCGACCCTGATGAAGATCCTCCAGGGCGTCTACGTGCCTGATTCGGGAGAGATAAGGATCGGCGGGACACCGGTTCAGATCCGCTCGACCCAGGATGCCAAAGATCATGGGATAGCGATGATCTTCCAGGAGTTCAGCCTCATTCCCACCCTGAGCGTGGCTCAGAACGTATTCTTGAATAGCGAGCCGCGCACCAAGACCGGTTTTCTCGATGACCGCGAGTGCGAGCGGAGGGCCCGGGCGCTGTTCGCCGAGCTGGATGAGATGATCAACCCGAAGGCGGTGGTCGCCAGCCTGAGCACCGGGTACTGGCAACTCACCGAGATCGCGAAGGCTCTGGCGCAGGACGCACGTATTCTAATCATGGACGAGCCCACCGCCTCGCTTGCCAGGACCGAAACAGAGGCTCTCTTCAAGCTGATCAAGAAGCTGAAGCAACGGGACATCTCCATCATCTACATCTCCCACCGGATGGAGGAGATCTTCCGGATCGCCGATCGGGTTACGGTCCTGCGTAACGGCAGACGTGTGATCACCGCGGAGGTAGCGGATCTCACCTCCGAGGCGGTGATCGAACACATAGTCGGGCGAAAACTGGAAGCTGCCTTCGAGTGGAAGGAGCGGCAGGTAGAGAGGGACGGAAGCCCACTGCTTGAGGTAGAGGGGCTGTCTGCCTCAGGGCGCTTTCAGGATGTCACCTTCAGCCTGTACCCGGGCGAGATACTCGGCATAGCGGGACTGATGGGCAGCGGACGAACGGAGATAGCTCGTGCTCTCTTCGGGATAGATCGTATTGAGGCTGGCGAGATACGTATCCGGGGACGCCGTGTATCCATCCACGATACCCAAAGTGCAATGGAGGCGGGGATAGCTTTGATCCCTGAAGATCGGCGGCTTCAGGGACTCGTTCTAGACCATTCCCTGAAGGATAACCTGTTGCTTCCCCTGCTAAGCAAGCTCGGTCGCGGGGGCATGGTCAACGACAGGCGCGGCGAGCAAGTAGCGAGGTCCTTCGTCGAGAGGTTGCAGATCAAGCTCAACTCAATATTCGATCCCGTCCGTCTGCTGTCCGGAGGCACCCAGCAAAAAGTGGTTATCGCCAAGTGGCTAGCTGCTGAACCGGAAATCCTCATCATGGACGAGCCCACTGCCGGTGTTGATATAGGCACTAAAACGGAGATTCTGGAGATCATCCGCCAGCTGGCCGAAGAAGGCAAGGGAATCATCATGATCTCCTCTGAGCTTACCGAGCTTCTGGCCGTAAGCGACCGGATCCTGGTTCTTCAGGATGGGACTGTGAGACAAACGTTGGAAAGGAAAGACGTAGAGTCAGAGGAGATGTTGCATCATGCTGTCCAGGGTATCTAGCCAGAAGGTAGCACAGCGAATCTTCGAGCGGGCTGCAGGGTTCGATTGGCGCCGTTACACGATCTTCCTCGCCTTTGTGGCGATCTTCGTTTTCTTCGCCATCACGCTCAGCGGCTCAGGTTTCTTGAGTGTCAACAACCTGCTGAACATCGTACGCCAGACGGCGATCATCGGCGTGATGGCAGTGGCGATGACGTTCGTGATCTCCGCAGCCGAGATAGACCTCTCTGTTGGTTCCGTGGCCGGGCTTGCATCGGTTGTCAGCGCCATGACCGTCTCCGACTACGGGATCTTCGCCAGCATCGTTTGCGGTTTACTCACCGGCGTGGTCGCGGGCGGCATAAATGGGCTGCTGGTGGCCACTATTGGGATTCCCTCCTTCTTGGTCACCCTTGCCATGCTCGGGATCGCGCAGGGCTCAGCGATGTGGGCAACCAACGCTGCTCCGATTCCCGTTGTTGATCAAACGTTCAACAACATCTTCGGCTCCGGGCAGATCGGTCCCGTCCCCGTGCTCTTTATCTGGCTAGCTGTCATACTGGTGGCAGGACACCTCGTTTTGCGCAAGGCCGCTTACGGGCGTCAGGTATTGGCTACAGGAGGTAACGAAGAAGCTGCCCGCTTCAGCGGGATCAAGACCCGCCGGATCAAGTTCTATGTGCTGCTGGCCTCCGGGATCGTCGCGGCTTTAGCCGGAATGCTTTACGCCGGGTACCTTCAATCGGGAAGGTACCAGTACGGTCAGGGGGACGAGCTGTCGGTAATAGCGGCTGTCATCCTGGGCGGCACGAGCCTGTTCGGAGGATACGGCACTGTTATAGGGTCGGTGCTGGGTGCGCTGTTGGTTGGTCTCATCAACAACGGTCTCACAATAATGGGACTCGAGTACAGCCAACAGCAGGTCATACAAGGTGTAATTATTATCCTGGCCGTCGCTCTCGCCCGCAAAGGTCCGAAGGGTTGAGCTATGTCTAGAGGGTCAGAAGTGAGCAGACTATCAAGACCCAAGCAGCGATGATAGTTGATCAGGAGGAGAATTGCCTAGACCGGTGACTCTTTTTACTGGCCAGTGGGCGGATATGCCGCTGGAGAAGCTTGCTCCGCTTGCCAGAGAGATGGGCTATGATGGCCTGGAGCTGGCCTGCGGAGGGGACCACTTCGAGGTGGACCGCGCTCTCTCCGAGGAAGGCTACATTGAAAGACAACGCAAGCTACTCTCTGATAATGGGCTTGAGTGCCGTGCGATCAGTAACCACCTCGTCGGCCAGGCGGTCTGCGACCCGATAGACGAGAGACACAGGGCCATCTTGCCCGCCCACGTGTGGGGAGATGGTGACCCCGAAGGGGTGCGGCAGCGCGCCGCCGAGGAGATGAAAGCAACGGCGAGGGCTGCTAAGAAGTTCGGGGTAGATGTCGTTACCGGGTTTACTGGCAGCCCCGTCTGGCACAAGCTCTACTTCTTCCCGCCTACTTCGCAGGAGAAGATCGAGGCTGGCTACGAAGAGTTTGCCCGGCGGTGGAATCCTATCCTCGATGTGTTCGACGAGGAGGGCGTGAGGTTCGCCTTCGAGGTGCACCCCACGGAGATCGCCTACGATATCTATACGGCGGCACGGGCGATGGAGATTATCGGGCACCGGGAGGCGTTCGGATTCAACTTTGACCCGAGCCACCTCTACTGGCAGTTCGTGGACCCGGTGAAGTTCATAGAGCGCTTCCCGGAGCGCATCTACCACGTCCACATGAAAGACGCAGTGCGTACTCTCGACGGCAGGAGTGGCATCCTCTCCTCGCACCTGTCTTTTGGCGATCACCGTCGCGGGTGGGACTTCCGCTCAGTCGGTCGCGGAGGGGTGAACTTTGAGGAGATCGTAAGGGCCCTGAATCGCATTGGTTACGAAGGCCCGCTCTCGGTGGAGTGGGAGGACTCCGGGATGGACCGGGTGCACGGGGCGAGGGAGTCCTGTGAATACGTGAGGAGGCTGGACTTCGAGCCCGCGGAGAGGGCTTTCGATGCGGCTTTCGGGGAGGAGGGGTAGTGAGGAAACTGAAGATGGGCATGGTAGGCGGGGGGGCGGGATCGCTCATCGGGGCGGTGCACCGCAGCGCCGCTTTGATGGACGGGCAGATCGAACTGGTCGCTGGCGCTCTCTCCTCGACCAAAGAGAAGGCTTTCGCCTCCGGCCAGGAGATCGGACTTCCCGAAGAGCGCATTTACGCCACTTGGCAGGAGATGCTGGAAGGGGAGCTCTCACTGCCGGAGAAAGAACGCGTAGACTTCATCAGCGTCGTGACCCCCAACAACCTTCACTTTCCGGTGGCCAAGGCTTTCGTCGAGGCTGGTTTCAACGTGGTCGTGGACAAACCGATGGTCCACACCTCTGAGCAGGCGCAGAAGCTCGTCGAGGCCGTCGAGGAACGGGAGATTGTCTTCTGCGTCACTTACAACTACACCGGCTATCCGATGGTGAAGCAGGCCCGGTACATGGTCAGGCGCGGAGACCTCGGAGAGGTCCGTAAGGTTATCGTCGAGTACAGCCAGGGCTGGCTAGCCGGCGACGTGGAAGAGAACAACAAGCAAGCGCGGTGGCGTACCGACCCCGAAATTGCCGGCATTGCGGGAGCCATGGGGGATATCGGTTCTCACGCCGAGAATCTTGTCTCGACCATCACCGGACTCGAAGTCTCGGAGATCTGTGCGGACCTCACGACCTTTGTAGAGGGTAGGCGCCTGGATGATGATGCCAACCTGCTCATTCGCTACAAAGGAGGTGCCAGAGGCGTACTTATAGCCTCGCAGGTCGCTGCCGGCGAGGAGAACGCTTTGAGTATCAAGGTCTACGGAACCGAAGGTGGACTACGGTGGAACCAAGAGGAGCCCAACTGCCTCATCTTTAAACCCTCTGGGGCACCGACTCAAGTGCTGAAGAGGGGCAACGATTATCTTTGCAAAGCCGCCAAAGGAGTCACCAGACTGCCCCCCGGCCATCCAGAAGCCTTCATTGAGGCGTTCGCCAACGTCTACTCCGGTGTTGCCGAAGCGATACGCGCCAGGCGAGAAGGTCGTACGCTTGAAGGAGATGCTGAATTCCCGACAGTCTACGACGGAGCCAGAGGGGTGCGCTTCATCGAGAAGGCGGTAGAGAGCGGCATGAGCGAGAAGAAATGGGTGGGCTTCAGCTAGGGATCTCCTGTCCGTTAGTTAGGGTTCTTGGGGTTCGGCTCAACCCGGCCCAGCGTTCCAGAAATCGGTAACCGGTCTAGAGACCTTCCCAGCGGGCCGGCGTAACCATGCAGCGGGGGTATGTATGGCCCTGCGTTCAGCGTATATGATGTGCGGCTGCGGGCGAAGCGGAGGTTGAGGTGAGGTCTCTGGGCCGGGTTGGAAAGTTGGATCGCCGGGGGTTCCTGAAGCTCGGGGTGACCGGAGCCGCCGCGGCGGCCATCGCCGCGGGCGGCAGGAAGCCCTGGTTCCTATCGGCAGAACGTTCCTCTGCGGCCTCCGTCAGGAAGGAGCCTTCCCAGACCATGCAGGGCTTCGGGGCGTCGGGGGCCTGGTGGCCCAACGACCTCGTCCACTTCGACCCCGGGGTGCGGAGGAGGGTGGGCGAGCTCCTCTTCGACCGGGATAAGGGGATAGGGCTCAGCGTCTACCGCTACAACATCGGCGGGGGAGGGGTGGGGGTGAGGATCCCCGATCACGCACCCCAGACCTTCCTGGTGCGTCCCGGCGTCTACGACTGGAGCCGCGACCCGGGCGGAAGGCTCTTCCTGGAGCTTGCCGCCGGGCATGGGGTCCCGATCATCGTCGGTTTCGCGAACAGCGCCCCGGCTCTCTGGACCACCAACCACCTGAACACGGGTGGGTACCTGATCCGCGGCGCCGAACCGCACTACGCCCGATACCTGGCGGACGTGGCGGAGCATTTCCGGAGCGAGGGTATAACCCTCTCGTACATAAGCCCGATGAACGAGCCGGACTACGTCTGGGGCGGGGGGGTGCAGGAGGGGATGGCCGTCCCGATCATCCAGCGGGCGATACTGGTCGAGCACCTGGGGCGGGAGCTCGCCCGCCGCGCCCCGCACTCGCGCGTCGTCGCCGACGAGTCGAGCCAGGTGGGCAGCCAGTTCATCCCCGAGGTCCCGGCCTGGATGAACGTCCCGGCAGCGGCCGAGCAGGTCGCAGCCCTCGCCCACCACACGTACGACTACCCGGACGACGCGACGCTTCGGCGGGCCCGGCGGCTCGTCGGGGAGTTCTTCGACCGCCCGCTGTGGATGACCGAGATCAGCTGCTGGGACAGCCGGACGAAGACCTACGGCCGGCAGTACGACCCGACGATGACGAGCGCGCTGTGGATGGCCGGCGCGATCCATCAGGACCTCACCCAGGCGAACGACGCGGCCTGGCACTGGTGGGTGGCGCTCTCCTCGGCCCTCGGCTGCGACCCGATGAAAGACCCCTCCTGTCCCTACCGTATGAACTCCCTCGGCTACGACAAGGGCCTCATCTACTACGACCCGGACTACCGGGAGAACGGCAACCAGCAGCTCTACCTGACCAAGCGCTACTGGGTCATGGGTAACTTCAGCCGCTTCGTCCGCCCCGGATACCTGTGCCACGACGTGCTCGGCGCTCCCGCGGGCCTCAAGGTGCTGGCTTTCTCGGGCGGTGGCGGGTGGCAGATCGTCGCCACGAACGACTCCCGCTCACCTCGCACCCTGCGCCTGCGCCTCCCCGAGCCGCACCTTCATCCTACCGCCGCCTACGAGACGAGCGAGAGCCGCAACCTCGAGCCGGTGGCCCCGCCGTCGGTGCGCCGCGACCTGCTCGTCGCCGCCCTCTCCCCCCGCAGCGTCACCACCCTGCTCCTCCAGAGCCGCCGGGCGTGATACCGCTCGACGGCGGCTGGCTCTTCGGCGGGCGGATGAGAGAGGGGGCCCACCTGCCCGGCTTCGACGATTCCGGCTTCGAGCCCGTCACGCTCCCCCACTCCGTCGCCCGCCTCCCCTGGCACGACGTGGACCGCTCCCGCTACGAGGGGGTCTGGATCTACCGCCGGCACTTGACCCCACCGGCAGTCTGGACCGGGAAGCGCGCCTTCGTCCGCTTCGAGGGGGCGATGTGTGTATCGAAGGTTTATATCAACGGTACGCTGCTCGGCGAGAACAGGGGCGGCTACACCCCGTTCTGCTTCGAGCTCACCGGGCACCTCGTTCCGGAGGAGGACAACCTGCTCTCGGTCGTGCTCGACACCCGGCGGAGCCTGCGGGACGTCCCTCCCTTCGGCGGGAGGGCTCTCGATTTCGACACCTTCGGCGGGATACACCGGGGCGTCTCGCTCGAGGTGGTGCCCGATACGTTCGTCTCAGACGTGTTCGTACGGGTGGGGCAGAGGGGGGTGGTGGAGGCGCTGCTCTCGCTCGACGGGCCACCGGAGGAAGGCCTCTCGGTCCGTGTCCTCCTGCTCGACGGCGGGCGCGTCGTTGCCGAGGGTCGCGGGGGCGTCGCCCGCGGGACCGTACGCATCCCGCTCTGCGGGGTCGGGGAGGTGGAGCGGTGGGACGTCGAGCATCCGAGGCTCTACGAGGTCGAGGCGCGTCTCATGCGTGGGAGGCTCGAGGTCCATCGCAGGAGGTTGCGCACGGGCTTCAGGGAGGCGCGTTTCACGCCGGAGGGCTTCTTCCTCAACGGCCGGCGGCTTCAGATAAGGGGTCTCAACCGGCACGAGCTCTTCCCCCACGTCGGCGGGGCGATGCCCGCGCGAATCCAGCGCAGAGACGCCGAGATCCTCAAAAGAGAGCTTGGCTGCAACATGGTCCGCTGCTCGCACTACCCGCAGTCGGAGGCCTTCCTCGACGCCTGCGACGAGCTCGGGCTGCTGGTCTGGGAGGAGATGCCCGGCTGGCACCACGTCGGCGGAAGGAGGTGGCGGGAGGCGGCAGCGGAGGGCGTGCGGCGTATGATCCTGCGCGACCGCAACCGCCCTTCGGTCGTCGTGTGGGGCGTGAGGGTGAACGAATCCGACCGCGACCACCCCGGCTTCTTCGCCTCGCTCAACCGCCTCGCCCACGGTCTCGACGGCACCCGCCAGACCGCCGGCGCGTACCACAGGAGAAGCCATCCCCTGCGTCAAGACGTCTTCGGACACAACGACTACAGCTTCCCGCCGGGACCGCCCCACAGACCGCTCTACCTCGTCTCCGAGGCCGTGGGGCAGAAGGCGCCCGGGAGGCTGCGGGGGTTCCGCCGCCACTACCGGCGCACCGACCCACCCCGGGTGCAGGCCCTGCAGGCGATGCGCCACGCGCGGGCCCACGAGGCGGTCGCGGGCGACCGGCGCATCGCCGGGGTGCTCGGCTGGTGCGCCTTCGACTACAACTCCCCGGTCGACTCCTCCCGGGACGTCAAGAGCCCCGGGGTCTGCGACGTCTTCCGGATCCCCAAACCGGGCGCCGCCTTCTACCGCGCGCAGAGGGACATCGCCGAAGGGCCGGTCATAGAGCCCGCCTTCTACTGGTACTTCGGGCCGGAGACGCCGGACGGGCCGGGCGGGGAGGCCCCGATCTTCTCGAACTGCGAGCGCCTCGAGGTCTATATGGACGGGGAGCACCATTCCACCCTGCTCCCCGACCGCAGCCGCTACGGCAACCTTCCCCACCCGCCCTTCTTCGCCGACCTCAGGGTCGGACGGGGGAGCAGGCCTGAGCTCGAGATAGACGGCTACGTGGGGGCGAGGAAGGTCGCCTCCAGGGTGTTCTCGGCGGACGAGGAGCAGGACCGGCTCACCGTCTCTTCCGATGACGCTGGGATATCCGGCGACGGCTCGGACGCAACAAGGGTCGTCTTCTGCATCACCGACCGCTACGGGAACGCGCGTCCCCGCGCCGCGGGAGAGGTCGTGTTGGATCTGGAGGGACCCGGTGAGATCATAGGTGAGAACCCCTTCGACCTCGGAGAGGCGGGCGGGACCGGCGCGGTCTGGGTGCGGGGACGCGCGTTCCCGTAGCGGTCGGTGA
>NZ_JAQKGV010000016.1 GCF_028617075.1 Rubrobacter calidifluminis
AGGCGAAGACCGATCCGACCATCGACTCGAGGCCGAGCGGGGGGGGCGGCCTGCCGGATGGGGGGCAGTTGCCTGGGGTCGCCGGCCAGGACGACGCTTCCGCCCTTCGCCAGCGAGCAGAGGGCGAGGATGGAGAGGGCCACGTCCATCTGCGAGGCCTCGTCGATGAGGATGAGGTCGAAGAGCTCCTCGCGGGCCTCGCCGGAGTGAGCCCGGAGCAGGTGGTAGACCTGCCCCGGGGTCGTACCCACCACCGTGACCCCCACGCGGTTCCCCAGCCTCTCCAGCAGCTCCTCGACGCGCTCCGAGGGCCGAGAGCGGTCCAGCGCCGCGTCTATCCCGGCGGGGACGTCGGCGTCCGGAAGCCGGGTGTGGCTCCGCACCCGGTAGAGCCGGAAGGCGTTCTCGGGGAGGAGTTTCCCGAGTCCCTCGTGGACGCCGAGGAGCACGACGTCCATGGCGTTGTAGTTCTGCGCGCAGACGAGGATCCTGATGGGCTTTCTCTGCTGGTGAGCCTCCAGGGCGGCGCCCAGGATCACGGCGCGCGCCGTGCGGCTCTTGCCGGTCCCCGGCGGACCCCAGATGAGGGAGAGGCGGCGGGTGAGAGCCTCCTTCCACGCCCTCCACTGGGTCGGGTTGAGGCCGAGGCCGTTCTCTTCGAGCGCCCGGCGAACGGGTTTCAGCTCCCTCCCGAGGCGGCTCTCGTGCATCCCCTTCGCCCCCCAGAGAAAGTCCGCCGGAGGGGTGGGGGCGGTGGGGCGGGAGCCGCGAGCGGTGATCTGACCGAGGGCCCGCCGGACGATGGGGTCGTCGCGCGCGGCGGGCGGGTTGCCGATTGCCTGCAGGGCGGCGAGCAGCTTGCCGGTGAAGTAGTCGGTGTAGACCCTGTCGAGGACCACCTTCGAGTCGAAGCTGGCTATCCCGGCCGCCTCGAGGTCTTCAAGGCTCGGGTAGCCGGAGAGGGTGCGGGGGTCCAGCGCGACGAGACAACGGTCCCGGTCGATGGCCGCGACGGTGACCCGCGTGATCTCTCCCATGCGCCGCTGGTATTCCGAGGCGTAGTTGTCTTCGAGGGAGGTCCCTGCGGTCACGCTCTTCAGGCTGCGATCCAGGAAGTCCGGCCAGCCCTCGGGGGCCAGAGCCAGCTCGAAGTCCCCCTCCTTGAACTTCACCTCCCGGCTGCCCGGCGCGAGCCGGTAGACCCTGCGTCCGGGGCGGGGTTTGAGCCCGAGGGTCTCGAGCGCCCGTGCCGCTGCATCCCCGGAGAGGCGTTCGGGAAGGCGGGCGCACTCGAACTTCGCCTCCCGGGCGTGCGGGGGCAGGGCGTGCAGCTGCTGCACCTCCAGCTGCTGCATGCCGGCGTCGAGCCGGGCGAAGGCGTACCAGAGCTGGCCGTCGAGGCTGAGGCGGGGCTTGCGCTCCGGCGGCCTTACCGCCTGTATGCGCGGTGCGGCCTGGTTGGGGAGGCGGGGGCGCAGGTCGCTCTCCAGACGGCGGACGACGGCCTCGAGCGCGGTGAGCCGCTGCGCGACCGTGCGGCGCAGGGTTTCGAGCTGCTCCGTCCAGTGGCGCGGGCTCGTGGAGCGCGACCAGATCTCGTGTGCCCGCTCGGAGGGGATCTGATCGCTCAGGGCGTCCTCGAAGAGCGGGTGGACGTTGAAGCTCCTGAGGCCCTCCGGGAGGTTCTCCGGGTGGTAGCAGCGGGCCGTCTCGAGCAGGCTGTAGTAGTGCGGGACGGGGACGGCGAGAACGGAGCGGACGACGTCCCGCACCGTGGTGATCGGCGACTGACGGGTCGAGAGCCGGGGGTTCTGCAAGAGCTCTTCCGGCGGGAAGAGCCAGGCCAGCCGCCAGAGGCTCTCCTGGTCGAGGATCTCACCCAGATGCCGCCCCACCACCCGGCAGAGGTGCTCGAACTGGAGCGTATCCCAGAGGTAGAACTGCACCGTGGAGCGGCCATCCAGCTCGTGGGCCTCCTCGAGGATGACCGAGATCCTGTCCAGGAACGCCAGAAGCTCCCGCCGCTCGGCGTCGAGATCCCTCAGGTCCACGACGAACGACTCGGCCTCCCACCTCTTGTGCCTGCGGGGGGTGCTGTTGCCCGAGCCGAACGGGCGAGGCTCCATCCAGAAGGCCTTGATGCCGAAGGCGAGGGTGATGGCGCTTCCCACGTCGAAGTCCGCCGAGAGAAAGACCCGCAGATCGGCCCACCTCGGCATCACCGCCGAGGTGCCGCTGTCCTTCGGGATCACCGCCCGGCCGGTCTTGAGCGCCGCAGCCCGTCCCGGGACCACCGTGCGGGTCGCCTTGAGCACGTGGTGCGCGTCGAAGATGGGATCTTCCGGCCGGCGCCCGGCGAGAACCTCCACGTCTTCCACGCCCCTCTCCTGCAGCGCGGCGCTCGCCCCCCGGGAGATGAAGGCGACCCGGCTGAGATGCCCCCTCCTCCCGGCCTCGGGCATGCAGTGGTCGGGGTGGTCGGTCCTCTCTCCTCCGCTCTTCCACGGGTACCCGAGGTAATCGCAGCCCTTGCAGCGGTTGTCCACGTGCCAGGGCAGCTCCCTCCACGACGACACCGAGAGAACCTCCGGCAGCTCCTCCCGGAAGAAGTGCCGGAGGCGGCAGGCGAAGATTTCGAAGGGAACCGGCTCCAGGTCCTGCTCCAGCGCCTCGCGCAACCGATCTTCGGCCGGATCCTCGCCCGCTCTGGTCAGGTGCCGGTGGGTCGTGATGAGCTCGGATGCCTCGTGGGAACCGGGCCACACGGCGCCGTCGGGGACGGCCACGAAGCGGTGATCCAGGCCCCCGTCCACGAGCCATCCGGCGAGCATCATCGTGTAGTAGGCCACCTCGGCGAAGTAGCCGGGCGAGGGCTCCGCGGTGAGCTTGATGTCTACGACGCGCAGCTGAAGACGCGGGTCCTCCGCTTCGAGGGGGCGCGTCTCGCCGGAGGGGTCCACGCACCGGGAGAAGTGCCCCGGCGGGAGCACCTCGATGATGTCCGGCCGCACCCCGGCGTACTCCAGGCCGTACTCCTCGCGCAGATGCGCGATGCCCAGCGCCTCCTCGAAGGCCGGCCCCACCCCGTACCCGGCCTCGACCAGAAACTGTCCCGGGCGGGCGCCGGAGAGGGCCTCTTCCAGCGGCACGTTCCGGTAACGCAACCGCCCCGGGGAGGTCGTATAGTCCTCGCCCACCACGGACTCCTCACCGAAGGTCTCGACCAGGTCGTGCAGCTTCTCGGCCTGCCACTCTTCGCCGAGCCGGGCGATCTGCTCGAGCCCGGGCCGGGGCCGCTGGCGGGGCGGCATGCCCTGCTCTTCCCTCTCGGTGCGGAACCTCTGGGTATCCGGCGAGAGGTTCAGGCGCAGCTGGCGCCTGCACCTGGTCCGGAAGTACAGGGAGAGCGCCCTCTTAGAGAACAGGGGCACCCGGAGCCTCCTTCGCGACGTCGATCAGCGCGGGCACCCGCTCCAGCGCCGCTTCGAGCGGCATACCGCGCCCGTCCGCCGGGGCCGGGAAGCACCCGAGCGCGGCGGCCACCAGGCAGGCCCGCAAGAGGTTGCACCGGTCGGCCTCGCGGAACCCCTCCACCTCGGAGAGCCTCTTCGTCCAGTAGAGGCAGTGCGCGCGGGCGCGCCCCAGCTGTGCCCCGGAGAGACGCAGGGACTCTGTCGGAGGGTCGCCTTCTCCCTCGACGGCCACGAAGACCGCATCCCACCTGATCGTCCCCTCGTGATTGTGGGGGCCGCGGTCCCCGTTCCCGAGCAGCGGGAAGACCTGCACGGGACGCAGCCGCGCGCAGGCCATGGCACGGGCGAGGGCGCACCAGGCTCCGGCGGTGCGGTGCTGGTAGGTGAAGACGAACCTCCCTGCGGGCTTCAGCACGCGGGAGACCTCGCAGAAGCACCGCGCGAGCGCGCGCCGGTATCCCTCGACCGCCGCGCGGTTCCGCCCCCTGGCGGCCAGGTTCCGCTCGAAACCCGAGACGCCTTCGCCATCCGCCGGGGCGAGCGAGAGAAGCTGCATCCAGGGCAGGAAAAAGTCCGAGAGCTCCGAGTAGGCCACGTTGTCCAGGTAGGGTGGGTCGGTGAGCACGAGGTCGACGCTTCTGTCCTCGATGAAGCCGAGGTTGCGGGAGTCGGTGTGCACGATCCTCGCCGGAGAGGAGGCGGTGCCGTCGCGGACCGGGCGGAACCCGCCCTCGAGCAGGGGCTCCCTGGGGTGGCGGGCAGACTCGATGGCCCGCTGCACCTGTCGTACGGCGTTCGGGAAGGTCCCACGGCCTGTACCGTCGAGCCACGGGTTGATCTCCACGGGCCGCGTTATGTGCCGGAAGGCGCGAACGGAGAACAGCGGTGCCAGGCGCCGCCACCCGAACGCGTAGTGGGCCATCATGCAGTTGGCCGTCAGGTGGTCGCTCAGGGCCAGGGCGAGAGCCTCACGCTTAGGCCCCCGCAGCCCGTCGATGGCCTCGGCCAAAAGCGAGAGGTGCAGGAGCTGGCGGGCGTTGAAGAGCTCCGCGTACCTCTCGTAGCCGTAGGCAGGCAGGCGGCCGTCCGCCCGCCCCTCGCGCGGGATGCGCCGCCCGGGCACCCACCGGAGGGAGCCGTTGTCCCCCGTGCGCTCCATCAGGGCGCTCTCCGCCGCCTCGAAGATGCGGACGTCCTCCTGCGTGGCGCTCCGGAAACGCCGCCCGGAGAGCGGCACGGGCTTTCCAGGTTCGGGTTCGATATCCAGGAACTCCAGAGCGAACAGCCGCCACCGCGGGGGGCCGCCGGTGCGTGAGGCGACGTCGATGAGGCGTTCGCGGTGCCCGCAGGACGGGCACGTAAGGCACCCGCGCCGTACCGGGCCGGTCTCTACGGAGGTGGCGATGCCGCATCCGCCACAGCGCAGCACTCTCTCCCCGCGGGACAGCTCGTGTACACCGTGGCAGCCTGGACAGAAAACCCACTGCGTGCAGCCTTCGGCCTCGTACGCGAGCCGGTGGTGAGGGTGGGCCTCTATCTCCTCCCCGCAAGAGGCGCAGGCGACGACCTGCACCCAGAAGTAGTGGAGTACGGTCTTCTCGCCCTCCGGCGTGCGGGTGCGGTAGTAGGGGGCGAGCCTGCCTCCGACCTCTCGCTTCAGGCTTTCCAGCGCCTCCCCCAGGTCGGGGGCCTCTGCGGCCCGCGTCTCGAAGCGCGTGATCGCGCAGGCCACCGCGTCGACGTCGACCCCGACCACCTCTGCACCCAACCGCCGGGCTTCCAGGACGGAGGTGCCGCCGCCAACGAATGGGTCGAGCACGACCCCGCCCCGCCAGAGGTCCGCACCCTCGTAGTACGCACCCCAGAAATCCCCGTCCTCAGGCAGCGCCGCAGCCACGAGCAGGGCGCGGAAGGCCGATCCGAACCGGCGGGCGAACCAGCGATGGGCCCCGTAGACCGGCCGGGGACGCCGGCCCTCGCGCGCGGCGATCTGCGCCAGATCCTCCACCGGCAGCGTCCCCGCGTCCAGCATCGACGGGCCGTGTAAGATCCGCCCGTTGCGCCGTTCGGGCTCAGCGTCTGCCATCGATGGAGACCTTTTTATCCTTCCGTACGCCCCTTCTGACCGGCCTCGGTTCCTCCCCACCCAGTCTCATGTGTCGTTTATGATAGCGAAAGTCCCGGCGTGGTTTTTTGATACTTGGGTTGCATCGCTACCATACTGCGTCCCAGACCAGATCGTCGTCGCGGATGCAGGAATACCCCTGCTTCTCGAGCAGCGAGACGACCTGTTTTTCGTTCTCGTGTGCGATCACCGGATACGAAGTATCCAGGATAGTTTCTACTAAGAAGCCGTATCTCTCGATGATTTCGTGGCCCAACCACCTGCTCATCATGTCCGGAGCCCATTCCGGCCAGTAAGAGTCCGCGTATGCGGAGATCTCATCGGGGTCGAACGCGTCGTCCGGCTTTGGAGGATCGACCTCGATCCCTTCGGCGTCTTCAAGATCGTTCTCGGACATGATATTGTCTATCTTCGATTCTATCCGCTCATCCACGGTTTCTTCGTAGCGTTCAGCGCTCACCATGCTCCTGAGTTCGCCCCAGGTGCGGGCCTCACCGAGAGCCCTGCGGAAGGTCGCGATGTCTCTGGCGTAGTTCTTCTCGAGAAACACCAGACCGTCGTTTATGCTCCCGTAGACCAGTTGGGTTCGGGGCTCCTCCTCGGGAGTTTCCCTGGCTTCCTGGATCGCCCTGCTCGCCCGCTCGACGCTCTCCACCGAAGCCCCGATCTCTTCCAGGTTTTTCATGATGACGATCTTGTAACGATCCGAGAGAGCTCTTATGAGCTTCCGAAGGGCCCTCTGGGACATCGGAGCGAGCCTTGGAGTGGGTGCACCACCCTCCTTTCTCAGCATCACCCCTTCTATCCCGAGTTCGACTGCCTCACGCCAGAAGGTTCGACTGGCCTGTGGGGACTGCCATAACTCTTCCTGCGTGGGGAAAGTATCCGGCTCGTCCCAACCGCGCCCGTCCGGATCGGAGACTGCGCGTTGCTCATCCGTATAGAATGGGGCGAGCACCTCCCTGTACGGCTCCAGCACCTTGCGGGCCTCGGCGGGTTTGAGCCTGCCTCCTTCGACCTCTCCAGCGGCGGCGAGCATCATCACGTCTGCCTCATGCAGGAACAGAAAGTAGAAGCCATACCCGCGGTAATCTGTCCCGTCTACGCAGAAGATTATCTCCCTCGCATCTGGCGGAGTTTCGCCCCACTCATTTCTGGTACCGTTCACCGGTTCTCCTCTCTACGTCTTTCTCTGGGCCGCTTTTCCCCACCCCACGTGGAGCCTTACCCCTCTTGCTGGCTCGTTCCGTGAAGCCTGCAGCGATATTATCGGCTCAGGGCCGCCGGAGCTTGAGCCAGAGCCGATCTTTACCAAAGCCCCGGGGATCGCCACCCGGTGTAGATGCACGGTGTACGATGTTCTCCGCCCGTTCCTCACCGGGGCACAGTGGGAAGAGGGAAAAGCATGCGCCGGAACCCGGCTCAAACGCCTCGACCCCTCTTACAGACGGTTGAGGTGCATGTTACGATAAATTACAGACAAAGATTGTGAGCTGTGTAGCGGGTAAACCCATACCGCTGCACGAAGACTCACACGCGGGTGCTGTACACAGTGCAGGTTGAGGGTTGCCCGCCGGTGCAAAGCCACCCGCCCATTGAAGACAATTTATAAGAAAGGAGGGGTGATGGCTACAGATACGGCGTCGGTTGAGCGTTGGGTAGAGCAGTTTCGACAGGTCACGGACGAGGATCCAGAGATCCAAGCGCATGGCAGGCACTATACATGCTCATTCCTTCTCGATATGAAAGAGAGCAGGTATCTGGTGAAGATGCATGCTGGTAAGGTAGAGGAGATCCTGGTCAATCCGGGGCCGCTTGATGAGCGATACCAGTTCGCGCTCAGGGCCAGCGCAGACACCTGGCGCAAGTTCGGAGAAGAGATACCCGAGCCAATGTACCATGGTATCTGGTCGGCATCTTTCCAGAGGGATCTCAAGCTCGAGGGGGACATCCTGGTGTTGATGCAGAACCTTCGCTGCTTTACTCGGCAGTTTGAATTGCTCAGGAAGACTGGCGTACCGGTGTAGGGTACTCTCTCGGGAAAGGAGGAGAGAAAATGGCTCGGTTCTCACCCGTTACCGGACGTTACGTGACCATTGACGTCATGGGTGATGAGTGCAAGGTCTTCTTCCTGGAGAATGGGGAGGGACAGCCGCTCGTCTGCCAGCACACTGCCGGTTGCCACAACCACCAGTGGCGTTATCTTCTCGAGGACGAGGAGATCACGAAAGACTACCGGGTGATCGCCTACGATCTCGCCAGGCACGGCAAGTCCGATCCACCGAAGAACAGGGAATGGTGGAAGGAGGAGTACCGGCTTACCGCTGACTATTACACGGCCTTCATAGTTGCCTTCTGTAATGCGTTGGAGCTTGAGTCGCCTATCTTCATAGGCTCCTCCTTCGGGGGAAACGTCGCGCTGCAGCTCGCCTACCGACACCCCGACCGGTTCAAGGCGGTGATCCCAGTAGAGGCCGCGGACTACTCTCCAGGGTTCTTTCTCGACTGGTGGCAGCACCCACACGCCAACGCCGCCCAGGTCTGCGCCAGCGGTGTGTGGGACCTGATGGCCCCGCAGTCTCCTGAGGAGGATCGCTGGGCCACTTGGTTCTATTACACGCAGGGTTCGGAGGCTTTCCGGGGCGACCTCTACTTCTACTCGGTGGACCACGACCTCCGGGGGAAGCTGGACCAGATAGACGGTGAGAGGTGTCCAGTTATCATGTTGACTGGCAACTACGATTATCTCACTACTCCTGAGGACGGTAAGCGCACCGCTGGACAGATAAAAGGCGCCGAGTTCATCGAGATGAAGGACATCGGCCACTTCCCGATGAGCGAGAACTACCCGCGTTTCAAGGAATATCTCCAGCAGGCGCTCCGTAAGATCGAGGAGCGAACCGGCACTTCAGACGGATAGGTATTGTGAAATACTACTTAGAGCTTGCGCGGATAGGAAGGCAGCAGCTGCACTTGAAAAGCGGGCACAAGACGCTCGATCATCCGGGGAGGTCTCGAAGCTTCCCAACGAAGGAGTCTGCCCGTGCCCGCCATCCCACCATACCTCATCGAGCCTATCTGGCAACAGTTCTCTGCCCTGCTGCCCGAAAGGGAGGTTCATCACCCACTGGGATGCCATCGTCGACGCATACCAGACAGAGTAGTTTTCGAGAAGCTGGTGCAGGTTTTAGTGTATGGATGCGCCTACCGCAGGATCGCCGACGAGTCCTGCTCGGCCACCACCCTAAGAGACCGCCGCGACGAGTGGATCGACCTTGGAATCATCGAAGAGCTGCGCGAAATAGTCCTCGAAGCCTACGACCGATACATAGGCCTTGAGCTTTCTGAGGTGGCCGTAGACGGTTGCATAACCAAAGCCCCTTGCGGAGGGGAAAAGGCGGGTAGAAGTCCGGTGGACCGGGGCGAAGGAGGCATCAAGCGCTCAATGGCGGTCGAGGCGGAGGGTATCCCCCTGGGAAGCATCACCGCTCCTGCCAACAACCACGACTCGCCACTGTTGATCCCCACCCTCCAACGCGCTTTCGAGTCGGTAGGAACTTGGCCCCAGGAAGCGCGCGTGCACCTCGATCGTGGCTACGACTCCACCCTCACCCGAGAGCGCCTTTTGGGAGATCTCTTGCGCAAGAGATCTCCCAAAAGGGCAAATCTTCACCGCTTGGAGCGAGTAGACGCTGGGTGGTGGAGAGGACGGGCTCATGGCATAACGCCCATAAAAAGCTTGTGTGGTGCACGGAAAGGAGAGGGAGGGTGGTGGACTTCTGGGTGGCCTTCTCCGAGGTAATCATCATCGTAGGAGGCTCATCAGGAAGGGATGGAGACGCTACCGTTGGGAAGGACGACCCACCCGATGCCCATGATATGACCTATCCGTGCAAGCTCTTAGTACTAGTTTGCGGTGCGAAAAGAGCCGGTCCTGTAGGATTCCTATGCGCAAAAAGCCCACAGGACCGGGGCAATCACCATGATAGTCGACCGATACGATCCCATAAACCTCTTCGAGGAGTTGGTGCCCAAACTGGAGTTGGAATTCGAACCGGAGCTGGCCCGGCTCGATCGGCTGCTCGATGACGACGAACTCTTCGCGCTCGTCAAGGCGGATCTTCTCAAACGTTACCCCAACTCGGCAAAGCTGGGGCGGCACTCCACTCCCGCGGAGGTGATCCTGAGGATGTTGGTGGTCAAAAGGCTCTACGGATGGAGCTACGAGCAAACCGAGCATTTCGTCTCCGATTCAATCGTCTTGAGGCAGTTCTGTCGGTTGTACCTCGAGCCCACCCCGGACGATACGACGCTCATCCGTTGGGCGAACACGATCGGGCCGAAAACGCTTGAGAGGCTCAACGACCGCGCCGTCGAGTTGGCCCGTTCTCTGAAGGTCACAAAAGGCCGTGGGATTCCCCCGCTAGAGCGGACACGTTGACCTTACGCGACCCTAGCTTCTTCTATTCTATCCTCCTCGAAGTCCGCAGGGCTCATGTAGCCTAACGACGAGTGCAGACGGCGGGTGTTGTAGAACGTCTCCAGGTAGTCGAAGATCGCCGTCTTCGCCGACTGCCTGGTTGGAAACTCCAGGTTGCTCACCAGCTCCGCCTTCAACGTCGAAACGAAGCTCTCGGCCATGGCGTTGTCCAGGGCGCTCCCGGTCCTTCCCATAGACGGGGTGATGCCCACCTCCCTGAGCCTCTCCGAGAAGGAGAGCGCGGTGTACTGCACTCCCTGGTCCGAATGATGAACCAGCCCGGGAGCAGGCTTGCGCCTCCACACCGCCATTTGGAGGGCATCCACCACGAGCTTGGTCCTCAAGTGGCTCTCCATCGCCCAGCCCACGATCCTTCTCGAATAGACGTCGAGGATGAAGGCGAGGTAGAGGAAACCTTCTCCGCTAGCGACGTATGTGATGTCCGCCACCCAGACCCTGTCCATCTGGGTAGCCGCGAAGTTTCTCTTCACAAGATCCTCGGCAGGAGCGGCACTCTTGCTCCGGCGAGTTGTTCCTCTTTGTCTGCCACGCATACAGCCCTGTAGTCCGGCCTCTCTCATGAGCCGCGCCACTCTCTTTCTCGAACAGCGCCTCCCGAGCGACTTCAACTCGGCATGGACCCTCGGAGAACCGTAGGTCTCTCTGCTTCTGCGGTGGATCTCGCTGATCTTCTCGATGAGGATGGCGTCCTGGCGGCTCCTCCTGGATGGTGGCCTGCCCCTCCAGGCGTAGTAGCCACTGCGAGAGACTTCGAGCATCCGGCACAACAGCGCGACGGGTAGATGAGCCCTCTCCGCGTCGATGAACCTGAAGAGGTTCACCGAATCCCGTCCTCCCTGGCGAAGAAGGCTGCTGCTTTTCGCAAAACTTCCTTTTCCTGCTTGAGGATGCGGTTCTCCCGACGAAGCCTGCTCAGTTCCTCGCGCTCTTCAGTGCTCAGCCCTTCGCGCTCACCTGCGTCGATCTCGTGCTGCTTGATCCATCTTCTTAGCGACTCGGTAGCCACTCCGAGATCTTTAGCAAGCCCTGAGATTGACTTGCCCGAGGAGCGATAGAGGCGGACAGCCTCCCGCTTGAACTCTGGTGGGTAGTGTGGTGTTGGTCCCGGCACTGTGTGGACCCCCTTTCTGGGAACTCAATAGTCCCCACTTTAGAGTGTCCGTCTTACCGGGGGAAGCCCAGCCGCAAGCTGAGGGTGGATTCCATGGTGGTAGAGACGAATATCCATCATCCTACCGACAGCGCCCTTCTTAGCAACGGGGTTCGGGTCATCAGCCGACTCTTGAGACGAGCGAAGAAGGTTTTGCCGACCGAGGTTGCCGGCCGGTTGGGCAAGGAGGCCTTTCGTACCCGCAACCGGAGCGTGAGGCGCACGGCTCAAAGGCTGCACAGGATCGCCCGGCGCAAAGGTGAGGACGCCGAAAAGGAACTCAAAGAGGCTTACCGGAAGCTGATCGGCATAACCCGCTCGATACCGCCCGTGCCCTCGAAGAAGCCCTCGGTTGAGGGGTGCAGTAAACGGCCCCGGCGAGAAAGCCGGGGTATCCTCTTTGTGGCTCAGATTTTCGCCGTTTTTGCAGAGATTTCGTCTGGTGCCGGAGGTGGGACTCGAACCCACACGACCTTGCGGCCACCGGATTTTGAGTCCTCACCTTCTTGTTCTGATGCATCCTGCCGTGTTGGGAAATCCGGCTTATACAAAGGGAATTCGGCCGTCAAGCCGGCGTCACTGTCCTACCGTGTACGGCCCTGTTCTGGCTCTACTGCTGCCACTACTGCTGCCACCTCAAAGGGGCGTATTGGGCGTAAAGGGGACAGGATAGAATAGTAACGATGTACCACAGAACACAATAGAGAGGAGGCGCGGCGCGGGCCACTCCGCCGAAGAGCCCGCGCCACAGTCAGCATGGAGAGTTTAGCAGAGCCGGCCTGGACTGGAGGGTGTACAGGAGGAGCCCCGGCTTGCACTGATCTACTGCAAGATCCCGTCGGCGTGTTGAGTGATCCTAAGCGGTGGCCCAACCATCTTTGCTATGAGGCGTTCCTGCGGGAGAGTACGGTGCGGTGGGCACACCAGGCATACGATCGGTGGGTAAGAGTGACAGGCAGAGAACTAACCGCCGCCGACGAGATAAGCATAAAGCGGTGGCTCGGGAGTTGGCCCCTGCCTGTAGGCTTGAGGCATCCGCAAGCGCCAGAGCCTTCGGGCATGTTACACCTTGAAGGCCATCAGGAGGCACTCTGGGCACTGCGAATCCACAAGAAGGGCTCAACATACCTCGGCAGTGTAGTAGATATCTTCGGCCTGGCGGCGTACCGTTCGAGTGAGGATGAACCCATCTCCCCCGGAAGTACAGCGTACGCCCTGTGGGGAGAAGACACATCCCTGCTTGATCTGGTCTACGCGGCCGAACGCTGGTGGTCTCGGGGCTTTGTGCAAGATCTCCATTTCGTCCGGGGGCGTCCCAGAGGTACGGGAACGTGGGCGTCCGCCCAAGCGTTTGAGAGCGACTTACGAACAGCTGTGAAAAGCCTGAATACGAAACAGGAAATGATAACCCAAGAGAAAGTTGCCGGCCTGCTGCATTGTGACGTTGCAACGCTGAAGCGATGGCTCAAACGCTGCGGCATTAATTGGCGAGACATTAAAACGTTCTAGTCCGCTCTTTCTTGCGCTTCATACCCTTGTGTGACGCTTGTGTATCACTTTTTTGCGCTGTTTCTGCTCTCGAATGTGTTCATAGAGCGCTCTAGAGTCGAGTGCATGTAGATGTAAAAGAGCTCATGGAGGCCGGCATGAACACGAGAGAAAAGCAGCGCGACTGGCTCACGGTCAAAGAAGTCGCGGAGGAGCTCCACATCCCGCGCACTCGCGCTTACGAGCTAATCTCACGCGGCGAGCTTCCAGCGGTCCGGATCGGCGAGCGCTCCATCCGGGTCAACCGGCGCGAGCTCGAAGAGTTCTTGCTCTCCGAGCGGCGCTACATCAACAGATAAAGCCCCGCCGGGGCCGGAGGGGCTGAAGCTGATGCAAGTGTACAGCAACTTTCGCGAATCCGAAGTACTGGTTGAGCTTCGCGATTTTCTGGCCTGGAATCTCGAACTCGAGCCCGGGCCGGAGGAGCTCGCGGAGGCGCTCGGCGCGGACGTGTTCGCCGTTGAAGCTGCGCTCGAAGCGCTCGTGCTCGATGGGGAGCTGCTCGCATGAGCATCTTCGAGCAGCTGCGCGAGCAGATATCGCTTCAGGAGCTCGCGGGACGCTTTACTGAGCTCAAACCTTCGGGAGGCAAGCTCAAGGGGCGTTGTCCGTTTGCGGATCACAGGGACGAAGAGCCAAGCTTCTACGTCTACCCGGACAACAGGTTCCATTGCTTCGGCTGCAGACGGCACGGCGATGTCGTCGATTTTTGGGCCGGCATGCAGGGCCTGGAGCTTGGCATCGAGGCTGCGCGGGCTCTGACACGGGAGTACGGCATCGAGCTGCCAGAGAATCAGGACCCTGAAGCGGCGAGGAAAGCCCAGAAGCGCCGCAGCGCGGAGGAGCGCTACCTGGAGCAGGCGGAGACATGCCACAGGGCTCTCAAGAGGCACCGGCACGTGAAGGAGTGGTGGGAAGGCCGCGGCTTTGGTGAAGCGCTGCAGAAGCACTTCCTGCTTGGCACCAACAGAGATGGCACCGAGGCGGTGATCCCGTTCTGGAACCAGGGAAGGGCGCAGGGGATCATCCGCCGCAAGCTCGAAGGAGAGCCGAAGTACATCCTCCCGCGGACGGAGGACCTCGCCTGTGGCCACCGGCCGCTGTTCATCCCCGGCCCTGCCCACGGCGACGTGTTCCTCGTCGAAGGATACGTGGATGCTCTGGCTCTGACCGCACTCGGACAGAGCGCCGTGGCAGTCGGAGGTACCGGAATGAGCCGGGAGCAGCGCGAGGACCTGCTGCACCTTCCAGGATCTCTCTACATCCTGCCCGATGCCGACGCCGAGGGAGAAAGAGCAGCCCGCGTGTGGCTGCGTGCGCTCTACCCCAAAGCGCTCCTCTGCCCCGCGTCCTACGGCGAGGGATGTAAGGACGCCGCGGATCTCTACCAGGCGAGACGAGAGGAAGCGCGGGAGGTCCTGGAGGGCCTCAAGGCCAATGCGGTAGATGCTCTCGCTCTGGAGCTCTCCGAAGCCCGCGCAGGCAGGAACAGCCTCGATGCCTACAGAAGGTGCAAAGAGAAGATCCTGCCGCTCCTTGTAGAGCTCGGAGATCCCGGTGAGCGGGATGCCGCGCTGCATGACGTTGCGGCCAGGCTCAAGCTCTCCATAAAGCCTCTGCGGCACGCTCTTGACGGGCTGCGTGCGGAGCGTTCCGCAAGCCTCAAGGCCGAAGCCGAACCGGGCGGCGATGACGCCGGAGTGCCGACGCCGGGAAGCAAGCGCTACGAACGCGCCATGGAACTCCTGCATGATCCTCACCTGCTTGATCGCGCCGCGCAGGACATGGAGCAGCTCGGCCACGTCGGAGAGCCGGTAGCAAAACGACTCGCGTTCGTCTGCGCAGTCTCTGCCAGAAGCGGCAACCCCATCCAGCCCTCCACACACGCTCAGAGCTCGGCCGGTAAGAACTTCCTCTGGGATACCGTCCTCTCGCTCCTGCCGCCCGAGATGGTAATAAGACGCAGCGGGCTCTCGGCCAAAGCACTCTTCCGCACCCAGGCTTCGCTCGAGGGCGCGGTTCTCTACATCCAGGAAGTATCCGGCTCAGAGGACGCCGAGTACACGATCCGCGTCATGCAGTCAGACGGCAGGCTCGAGTACGAAGCCACCGAGAAGATGCCCGACGGCTCGATGAAAAACGTCGTGCACCAGACCGAGGGGCCCACGGTGGTGGTGCAGACCACGACCAGAAGCCACCTCCACCCGGAGAACGAAACCAGGGTGTTCCCGATCTACCTGGACGAATCCGAGCACCAGACCGCGCGCATCGTAGAGAGCATCCTCCAGGAAGCCGCCGGCGGCGGTGTAGGAGGTGAGACGCGAGAGAGCATCGTAAGCCGCTGGCACGACGCCATAAGGCTCCTCGAACCCGCTTCGGTGGTGATCCCCTACGCCGACAGGATAGAGATACCCAGCTCCCCGCTGCGCATCCGACGCGACGCCCGTCGGCTCATAGACGTCGTCAGAGTCATAGCCTGGCTCCACCAGCACCAGAGAGACCGCAACCCCGAAGGCCACATCATCGCAACCGAAGAAGACTTCCACGAAGCCCTCCGGCTCGTCAGCGAATCGCTCAGGAGAGCCTGGCAGACCCTCACGCCGGCAGAAGAAGCCGTCCTCAGGACCATCCGCGAGCTGCCCGAGCAACTGCGCACGAAGGGCTTCAGACGCCGCGATCTAGACGTCAAAGGACTGTCGGACAGGAGCGTGAAGCTGGCGTTGAAATCACTTACCGACACCGGCTACCTCGACTGCGACGGCCGGGCAGGGCCGCAGGGCTACACCTACACCCTCGCAAGAGACGCCGAAAAAATTTCTTTGGGTATATCTCTCTGCCCGTTGCCCGATAGCAGAGAATCCAGCTTATCTAAGCCGAATACTACCGGGCAAGAGGCATTTGCCCAATATTGCCCGATACCCGATAAAGAGCAGACAGCAGGCGTTAACGGGCAATCGGGCAAAAGCGGGCAAAACGGCCATTGCCCGATAAAAGATCCCGATTTGCAGGAAAAACGTACTATCGGGCAATCGGGCAACCCGGTAACCGAAGAAAAAATTTTCTGGGACGAGGAGCTTGCCTGCAAAGCGCATGCCCGGACGCAATGCGAGGAGTGTTGGCGGCGGGTGCACAAGCTCAAACACGAAGGCATGGCCAAGGATTGGGCGATCGCGGAGGTGATGAAGACGGGAGATGAGCTATTTTGAGCGCCAGGCGAAATCAGGTGCAACGAAACGGAGGAGGGCCCGTGACCCAAGCTGGGAAGGAGGTGGCTCGCTGGAACGCCACCCGACACGGCATCCGTTCTCCTGCCCCGGTGGTGCCCGGTATGGAGAAGATGGAAGACTGGGAAGAGCACCTTGAGGGCATACTCGAAGACCTCGCCCCAACCGGACATCTGGAGACGGTGCTGGCCGAGAGGGTGGCACTGCTCTCCTGGAGGCTTCATCGCGTAACCCGCTACGAGACAGAGACCATCGCCCTCTCCCAGGAGAGAATAGAGGATGATCTGGCGGACAGGCGCCGCTTTTTGAGGGTGAATCTCACCGAAGGCATACACCCTGAAGATGTACGCACCATGGCGAAGTACGCCGCCGCCAGGCACAGGCTCTTCAAGCGGTTGCCGAAGCTCGAAGACGAGCGTGTGCTACCAGCCGAAGATGCGGAAGCGATCCTGTGGGATGCTCTCAGCCGGACGGATGTAGTAGATCGGGGAGAGGCGACCGAAGAGGAGATCCTCTCGCGTCTTTCCATCCCCGGTGTCCCTGAAGGTGTCGAGTGGGAAGAGTTCGAGGGCTGGACGGCCGGCATGGTCCGGGCCGGTCTTGAGGCCATCGCAAGGGCCACAGGCGAAGATCCCGAAGCGCTCCTTGAGGTAGCCACGGAAGAGGCCCGAAGGGAGGCGCTCAGCGCGAAGTACCAGGCGGAGCAGGTGGAGCGGGACCTCGAACGGATGAGCCGGGAGCGGCTCCTGCCGGACGATACTACACTGCAGAAGATAACCCGCTACGAAGCGCATCTCTGCCGGCTTCTCTACAAGACCCTGCACGAACTCGAAGCGCTTCAGGCCAGAAGATCGGGCCAGGCTGCGCCGCTTGCGCGGCTGGACATAGACGGATTGCCAGAGGGCTAAACTGCCGAACGAACTTCCGGGAAGACGCTCTAGGAGCGTTCGGGTACGACGGAGAGGATCCTTCTCAGGTCCGGCGAGTAGGTCACGAGAGCCTTGCTCTGCCCCTCATCGTCCGCGTACTCCACCAGCACGGCGGGGCGGGGATGCTCGAAGATCTCCACCACCACCCCCCTATCGCCGGCAGAGACGCCTATCTCGGGGATGCCCTGCGGGGCCCGTATCTCATCAAGCTCTCTGTACGCCGTAACGTTCGACATACCAGGATTTTAACCTACAGCTCCTCCCTCCGCTCCTCTCTCCGCCACTGCGTGGTCCTCACGTAGAGGGTGACCAGACGTGGAAAGTCCTCCCCCACCCTGTAGATCCACTTCGTCCTCACCGGAGCCTCCCTGCCCGAAGGACCGGATACGACCATATCAACATCGTACGTCACACCCCACTCGTCCCGATGGCTGAAGACCGCCGGCCAGACCGCCAGCCCCTCCCTGATCGCCTCGCGCAGCTCCTCCCAGTTGCCCGCCCCCTCACTGTAACCCAAAACGCCAAACGGCCTCCTCTTGTCCCGATCCCTCAGAGCGTAGCGGATCTTACCCTCGGGCACGCACGCCCGCTCGAAGTTGCGCAAAGCATCCGGATGTGGCTCTCCTCTCTCACCCATAGCCCACGCAGCATAGAGAAAAGAAAAAGAGAAAACATCCCCGATCTACTCCCTCTAGTGTATTGACTAGACAATACGAAAGCAATAAAATATCCAAGTATGGAGGTAGACCACACGAAGTTGAGGCGGCTACGGCAGGAGAGGGCTCTCTCCATCCGGGAGCTGGGCGAGAAGGCCGGGGTATCTACGGAGACGATCTACAGCCTCGAACACGGACGCAGGGAGTGGGCGTGGCCCCGCACGGTGCGCAGGCTGGCACAGGCGCTCGAAGTGGAGCCGAAAGAGTTGATGAAGGGGGAGTAGCGAAGGTGGCGAGGAAGAAGGAGCAGGGCAACGGGACTGGCACGGTCTACCCTCGAAAGAACAAGGCCGGGAAGGTCATCGGGTATCGGGGTAGTTACTTCACTGCGGATGGCAGACGCCGCTACGTGTCCGCCAAGACCAAGACTGAGGCGCGGCGTGCTTTGAGGCAGGCTATGGCGGACGCGGATCGGGGCCTTATCTTCGACGCAGAGGGCCTCAAGGTGGGTGAGTACCTGAACCGCTGGCTTGCCGACTCCGTGAACGGCACCGTGAGGGCGACGACCTTCGAGCGCTACGAGCAGATCACGCGCGTCCATCTCAAACCCACGCTCGGGCAGGTAAAACTCAAGGCCCTTACGCCGGCGCACGTGCGCGGTCTCTACAAGGAGAAGCTAAAGACCCTGAGCCCCCGCACCGTGCAGTACATCCACGTTACGCTCCACAAGGCGCTCTCGCAAGCCGTCATGGACGGGCTTATCCCGCGCAACGCCACGGAGGCCGTCAAGCCCCCGCAGGTGCGCCGGGAGGAGATACGGCCCCTAACTCCCGACCAGGTCAGGGCGCTGCTCGACGCCGCGAGCGGAGACCGCCTGGAGGCCCTCTACGTCCTCGCCGTTCACACGGGACTGAGGCAAGGCGAGCTCCTCGCACTCCGGTGGGATGACGTGGATCTCGAAAGCGGCACGCTCCAGGTCCGCCGGACGCTTTCGATGACGAAGGATGGCCCGGCCTTCACGGCTCCGAAGACCGCCGGATCCCGCCGGAGCGTGAAGCTCACTAACGCGGCTGCCGAGGCTCTACGGGGCCACCTCAAACGCCAGCTCGCCGAGATGGATAAAGCCGGCTCACTGTGGAGAGCCGGAGAGTACGACGGCCTCATCTTCGCCTCAGAGACCGGCATGCCCCTCGACAGGAGGGACCTCACCACACGCCGGTTCAAACCGCTCTTGAGGCGTGCCGGGCTTCCACAGATACGGTTCCACGACCTCCGCCACACCTGCGCCACGCTACTGCTGAGCAGAAACGTCAACCCCAAAATAGTCTCGGAGATGCTCGGACACGCCACCATTGCTATCACCCTCGATACATACTCCCACGTGCTGCCGAACATGCGAGACACGGCCGCGAAAGCGCTGGAAGAGGCCCTCTCGTGATTCTACTGCTGCCCTACTGCTGCCAAAGCTGTCGGCGCACGCGCCGGCAGCTTTCTCCCTCGCGCCGAATTTTCCCCCTATTTGCAGGTATTTTCTCTTGTGCCGGAGGTGGGACTCGAACCCACACGGCCTCTAGGGCCACCGGATTTTGAGTCCGGCGCGTCTACCGGTTCCGCCACTCCGGCTCTCGGGCGGAGCAAGTATAGCATGTAGCCTTCTGGTCCTGGCCGCACGACCCAGTATAATCACGATACATTATGCGCCTGTATTTGATCGACGGATACTCGCTTCTCTACCGGGCTTTCTATGCTCTTCCGCAGAGCATATCCACCCGTGAGGGGCTCATGACCAACGCCCTCTACGGGTTCACGAGCGTCCTGCTCAAGATCCTCGGCGAGGAGGGCGAGAAGGGGGTCGCGGTCGTCTGGGACGGTGGGCTGCCCAGCTCCCGGACCGGGCTCTACGAGGGGTACAAGGCGCAGAGGAAACCCATGCCGGAGGAGCTCAAGGACCAGCTCGAGCACCTCGACGACATCCTCCGGGCGATGAACGTGCCGGTCGTCAGGGTCGAGGGGCACGAGGCCGACGACGTCATAGCCACCCTCTCACGGCGGGTGCCGGAGGGGAGCGAGCTCATGATCGTCACCGGGGATCAGGACGCCATGCAGCTCGTAGACGGCAACGTCAGGGTGATGCGCACCAGCTCCAGGAGCGGATTCTCCGAGACGAAGGTCTACGGGAGGGAGGAGGTCGTCGAGGAGTACGGGGTCACCCCGGAGCAGATCCCGGACTACAAGGCGCTCACCGGGGATCCTTCGGACAACATCCCCGGCGTGCGGGGGATCGGCCCCAAGAGCGCCTCGAAGCTCCTGCAGAGGTTCGGGAGCCTGGAAGGCATCTACGAGCACCTGGACGAGGTTTCTCCCGAGGGGACGCGCCGCAAGCTCGAGGAGGGAAGAGAGAGCGCTTTCATGTCGCTCGAGCTGGCGCGGATGCACTTCGACGTACCGGTGGATTTCGATCTCGAAGGGCTCAGGTTCGAAGGGGTCGCGCCGGAGTGCCGGGAGGTCTTCGAGCGCTACGAGTTCAACAGCTTCCTTGAGAGGCGGCTGCCGGAGCTGCCGGTGGCCGGTGGCGGCAGGGTCGAGGCGCCGCGCCGGAGACGCGTCCGGATCGCGGGAGAACCATCGGAGCCGAGCCTCGACCCGGTGGCCGTGGCGCCGGTCGGCGACGGGCGCTGGGCCGTCGCCACCGCCGGGGACGAGGCGTACGTCTCCGGGGAGCTCCCGGCCGGACAGCTCTGGGTACACGACGCCAAGGGCTGCGGCGTGAGGCGGGCCAGCTTCGACACCTACCTCGCCGCCTACCTCATACAGCCCGGCACCCGCAGCTACGAGCCCGAGACGCTGGCCCGGGAGCGGGGTCTCGAGGAGGTCGAAGTCGAGCACGAGGACCCCGAGGTGGCCGGCGCCGCGCGGCGGGCGGCGCTGGTCTACGCGCTCGTCCCCGGTCTGCGCGACGAGCTCGAGGAGATGGAGCTCTCCCGCCTCTATTACGAGGTCGAGCTCCCGCTCGCCGACGTGCTCGCGAAGATGGAACGGGTGGGGATGCCGGTGGACGTGGGGACGCTCGAGGAGGTCGGGCGGGAGATAGAGGGCAGGATCTCCGAGCTCGAGGCCAGGATCTTCGAGGAGGTGGGGCACCCGTTCAACATCAGCTCGCCCAAGCAGCTCGGGGAGGTTCTCTTCGAGGAGCTCTCCATACCCCCCGTCAGGAAGACCAAGACCGGATACTCCACCGACGCCAAGGTGCTCCAGCAGCTCGCGCTGCAGGGTTACACCGTGGCCGGGCGGGTCATCGAGTACCGCGAGCTCACCAAGCTCCGCGGCACCTACGTGGAGGCCCTGAGCAGGCTCGTCGGCGAGGACGGGCGCATCCACACCACGCTGAACCAGACCACCACGGCCACCGGGCGCATCTCGAGCGACTCGCCCAACCTGCAGAACATCCCCGTGCGCACCGAGCTCGGGGCGCGCATCAGGGACGCGTTCACCGCCTCCGAGGGCCGCGTTCTGCTCGTCTGCGACTACTCGCAGATAGAGCTCAGGATCCTTGCGCACATGACCCGGGAGCCCGCGCTCGTCGAGGCCTTCCGGAGCGGGGAGGACATCCACACCCGCACCGCTTCAGAGGTCTTCGACGTCAGGCCCGAGAGCGTGACCCCCGAGCTCAGGCGGAGGGCCAAGATGGTCAACTTCGGCATCCTCTACGGCATCTCCGGATACGGGCTCGCCACGCGCCTCGGCAACGTCCATCCCTCCGAGGCCGAGCGTTACATAAAGCGCTACCTCGAGCGCTACCCCAGGGTCAGCGAGTTCATCCGCAAGACCAACGAGGAGGCGAGGGAGCTCGGGTACACCACCACCCTCTTCGGCAGGAGACGCTACGTCCCCGAGCTCAGGAGCAAGAACAAGAGCGTCCAGAGGCTCGGCGAAAGGCTCGCGTTCAACGCCCGGGTGCAGGGAACGGCCGCGGACATCATCAAGATCGCGATGGTGGACATAGACGGGCGGCTGCCGGAGGGGGTGGATATGATCATGCAGGTCCACGACGAGCTCGTCTTCGACGTCGAGAGGGATCTGGTCGGGGAGGTCGCCGCGCTCGCCGCCGCGCGCATGGTCGCGGCCTGCGAGCTCGACCCCCCGCTCGAGGTCGAGATAAAATCCGGGGAGAGATGGGGCAGCGTCGCGCCCCTGTTCCTGCAAAAGAGTGATAGAATGAGCTAGGATATCGCTCCAGGAGCGTGATCCTTGAGATAGTCGTCTGTTCGTAAGCCATGTGGAAGAGGAAAGTTACTGTTAGATGACGGAAGCCACTGAAAAAACGTCCCGAGAGCTGACGATGCGGGACTTCTTCCGCGAGGAGAACGGGGAGATAGTCCCGGTAGACGAGAGCATCCTCATAGACTTCAGCGACGGGGACATAGTCGAGGGCGAGGTCGTCCGGATAGACAAGGACGAGGTCCTCGTGGACATCGGGTACAAGTCTGAGGGCTTGATCCCGGCCAACGAGCTCTCGATCCGCAAGGGCGTCGACCCGCACGAGATCGTCGAGCTCGGCCAGCGCATCGAGGCGCTGGTGCTCCAGAAGGAGGACGCCGACGGGCGTCTGATCCTTTCCGCCAAGCGGGCGGCCTTCGAGAAGGCCTGGAACCGGATCGAAGAGGCCTACGCCGCGCAGGAGAACGTCGAAGGGCCGGTCATAGAGGTCGTCAAGGGCGGTCTGATCCTGGACATCGGGCTGCGCGGCTTTTTGCCGGCGAGCCTGGTGGACATCCGGAGGGTCAGGAACCTCGACGCCTTCCTGGGTCAGAGGCTCGAGTGTAAGGTCATAGAGCTCAACCGCAGCCGCAACAACGTGGTGCTCTCCCGCCGCGCGGTCCTCGAAGAGGAGCGCAAGGAGGAGCGCGAGAGGATCCTTACCTCCCTCAAGGAGGGCGATATCGTCGAGGGTACGGTCTCGAACCTCGTCGACTTCGGCGCGTTCGTGGACCTCGACGGGATAGACGGTCTGATCCACATCTCCGAGCTCTCCTGGAACCACGTCGACCATCCGAGCGAGGTCGTCCAGGTCGGCGAGAAGGTCAGGGTCAAGGTGCTTGAGGTGGATCAGGAACGCGAGAGGATCTCGCTCGGCCTCAAGCAGACCCGCAAGGATCCCTGGCAGGAGGTCGTCGAGCAGGTCAAGGTCGGTCAGACGATCCATGGCCGGGTGACCAAGCTCGTCTCCTTCGGGGCGTTCGTCGAGGTCGCCGAGGGGGTGGAGGGTCTCATCCACATCTCCGAGCTCGCCGACCACCACGTGGAGACGCCGGGCGAGATCGTGCGCAGCGGCGACGAGGTGGACGCGCGGGTGATCGACGTCGACCCGAAGCGCCGGCGGCTCTCGCTCTCGCTGCGTCCCGAGCGCTCCGAGAAGGAGGAGCGGCGCCGCGAGGAACGCGAGGACCGTCCGCGCCGCGACCGGCCCAGGGATACCGGCGTGCGTACGGCCGGGGCCTTCGACCAGCTCTCCAACCTGGATCTGGAGAGGGAGTAAGCGCCGGGAGGCCGGGTGTGTCGGAAGAGGGAGGGCCGGTGACGCTCGCCGTCACCGGCCCTCTGGCCTGCGGGAAGAGCACCTTCGTGGCGATGCTCGGTGAGCTGGGGGCAGAGACCATCTCGGCCGACGGGGTGGTGCACGATCTCATGGCCACGGATGCGGAGCTGATCGAGAAGATCGTACGCCGCTTCGGGGAACACGTGCGGGGGGAGCGGGGGATAGACCGCCGGGTGCTCGGACGGGAGGTCTTCGGCGACCGGCGGGCCCTCGAGGATCTGGAAGAGATGGTCCACCCGCTCGTCTGGCGTGAGGTCGGGCGCAGGATCTCCATCAGCCGCGCCCCGCTCTTCGTGGCCGAGGTGCCGCTGCTCTTCGAGGGTAAACACGCCTCCGACTTCGATTTCACCCTGACGGTGCTCGCTCCCCGGGAGCGCCGGCTGGGGTGGGCGCGGGAGAGGGGGATGCCCGGGGGGCAGTTCGAGTCCATAGAGGCCAGGCAGCTCAGCGCTGAAGAGAAGGCACGCCGGGCCGACATCGTCGTGCACAACGACGGCGGGTTGGAGCACCTCCGGAGGCAGGCCGTGGAGGTGTGGGAACGACTCGTGTCCGGAGGAGGGCGGGGACGGTAGTCTACACGAGCAAGAGGGGCGGCCGCAGGCCGGCCCGGCGCAGGGCTCGCCGCAAGATGAGTGGCCTGTTTTTCGCCGTACTGCTCGTGCTCATCATCCTCGCCTCGTGGTCACGGCTCTACGGGGCCTTCGAGCGCGCTACGCATCCCCTGGAGTACGCGCCGCAGATACGCGCCGCGAGCCAGAAGTTCGGCGTCGACCCCACGCTCGTGGCCGGTGTGATCTACACTGAGAGTCGTTTCGGGCACGATTCGGAGTCCTCGAAGGGGGCCTACGGCCTGATGCAGCTCATGCCCTCCACGGCGCGCTTCGTCGCCGGACACAGCGGCATACGGGGAGACTACCGGGATCCCGGGGTCAACATCGAGATGGGCACCTGGTATCTGAGCTACCTGGAACGACGCTATCCGCAGGACGAGCGTCTGGCGCTCGCCGCCTACAACTCCGGGGAGGGGAAGGTCGCGCAGTGGGGGCTGCGTCCGGGTTTCAGACTCCGGCAGATCCCGTATGCCGAGACCCGCGACTACGTGAGGAACGTGCTCGCCGCGCAGAAGACCTACCGCAGGCTCTACGGTCCCGAGCTGCGCGGCGGCTAGGGCTTATCCTCGCTGGCCTCCGCTCGCGAGATGTAGGAGATCATCTCACGCATCCGCGCGGTGTCGTGGCCGTGTATCTCTTCCTCCTCGCCCCACATCCTGCCGAGCGAGCGGGAGATCCCCTCGTCGCCGCCGGTGAACTCCTCGACCAGCTTCTTCCAGCGCCGGGCGAGCTCCCTCACCCGCTCGCTCCGGGGGGCGGTCCCCGCCTCCATCTCGGCCCGGACCTCCGCGATGAGGCGCGGCCATTCCTCCTCGACCCGGCGGATCCTCTCCCGGCCGAGCTCCCGGGCCCTCTTCTCGAGGTACTCCCGCTGCTCGGGGGTGTAGTATCTCTCGAGCCTCTCCGACATCTCGATCACCTCCATCGCTGTTTGCACGAGTTCTGCTGGGGAAGACCCTCCGGACGAGCGCAGCCTCTCTGCCACCAGCTCCAGCCGCTCGAGCAGAGCCCCCTTGATGCGCAGCTCCTCCCTCACCCGTTCCGCGTGCAGCTCGACGACCCGCGACGGCGTGAACTCCGGATCGTCCAGGCAGCGGGCGACCTCGCGCAGGGGCAGCCCCAGCGAGCGGAGCGAGAGGATCCGCTGCAGTCTGAGAACGTCCTCCGGGCCCGTAGAGCCGGTAGCCGGACTCTGTCCTGCGGGCGGGGCGGAGCAGCCTGATCTCGTCGTAGTGGCGCAGCGTGCGCACCGAGAGGCCGGTGTTCCGGGCAAGCTCTCCTATCCTCCAGGTCTTCTCCATGCCCCAGGAGGATAAAGCCTCACGCGGTGTGAGGGTCAAGGGACGTGGGAGAGTTTTCGCCGCTGTCACGATCCGAGCCGGACGTATAATCTCTTGACGCAGCGTCCTACGAGACGGGTTCGGGTGTGATCGCATGGAGAACCAGCTAGAGAACAGCTTCCGGGTGAACAGCGCCTACCGGCCGACCGGAGACCAGCCGCAGGCCATAGAGAAGCTCGCCTCCGGGCTCGAATCCGGGCTGCGGGCGCAGACGTTGCTCGGGGTGACCGGCTCGGGCAAGACGCACACGATGGCCCGCATCATCGAGAAGGTCGGGCGGCCCTCGCTCGTCATCGCGCACAACAAGACGCTCGCGGCCCAGCTCGCGAGCGAGTTCTCCGAGTTCTTCCCCAACAACGCCGTCGAGTACTTCGTCAGCTACTACGACTACTACCAGCCCGAGGCCTACGTCCCGCAGACGGACACCTTCATCGAGAAGGACGCCCAGATCAACGAGGACATAGATCGCCTGCGGCACTCGGCCACCAGCGCGCTCTTCACCCGTCGCGACGTGATCGTGGTTGCGAGCGTCTCGGCGATCTACGGCCTGGGGAGCCCGGAGGAGTACCGGCAGAAGATGGTCCTGCTGGAGAGGGGCGGCTTCTACGACCTGGACGACGTGCTGCGGGATCTCGTGCGCATCCAGTACGCCCGCAACGACTACCAGCTCTCCCGCGGCAACTTCCGGGTCCGGGGGGACGTGCTGGAGATACACCCGGCCTACCAGGACACCGTCTACCGCATCTCCTTCTTCGGCGACGAGGTGGAGAGCATCGCCGAGGTCGATCCGCTGACCGGGGAGGTGCTGCGCGAGCCGGAGACGCTCACGATCTACCCGGCGACACACTTCGTCACCGGCGAGGAGAAGCTCGATCGCGCGATAAAGAGCATCGAGGAGGAGCTCGAGGAGCGCTACGCCGAGCTCGAGCGTGAGGGGAAGATGCTCGAGGCCTACCGGCTCCGGCAGCGGACCCAGTACGACCTGGAGATGCTGCGCGAGCTCGGCTACTGCTCCGGGATAGAGAACTACTCCCGGCACCTCGACGGGCGCCCCGCGGGCTCGACGCCGTACACCCTGCTCGACTACTTCCCCGACGACTACGTCACCTTCGTCGACGAGTCGCACATCACGCTGCCCCAGATCCGGGGGATGTACAACGGCGACCGCAGCCGCAAGGAGACGCTGGTGGAGCACGGCTTCCGGCTCCCCTCGGCGCTGGACAACCGGCCCCTGAGGTGGGAGGAGTTCCTCCTGAAGACCAACCAGCTCGTCTTCGTCTCGGCCACCCCGGGCCCCTACGAGCTCGAGAACAGCGACCAGATAGTCGAGCAGATCATCCGCCCGACCGGGCTCGTCGACCCCGAGGTCGAGGTCCGCCCGACGCGGGGTCAGATCGACGACCTGATGAACGAGATCCACAAGAGGGTCGAGCGGGACGAGCGGGTCCTGGTCACCGCGCTCACGATCAAGATGGCCGAGGACCTCACCGACTACCTCCTCGAGCACGGGGTGAGGGCCCGCTACATGCACGCGAACATCGAGACGCTGGAGCGCATCCAGATCATCCGTGGCCTGCGCAGCGGCGAGTTCGACGTGCTCGTCGGGATAAACCTGCTGCGCGAGGGGCTCGACCTGCCGGAGGTCTCGCTCGTGGCCATACTGGATGCGGACAAAGAGGGCTTCCTGCGCGGCGAGCGGGCACTCATCCAGACCATAGGCCGGGCGGCGCGCAACGTGAACGGGCGGGTCATCATGTACGCGGACAGAGAGACCGAGGCGATGCGCGCGGCGATCGGCGAGACCAACCGCCGCCGGGAGATACAGACCGCCTACAACGAACGCCACGGGATCACGCCCCAGACGATCAAGAAGGGCGTCTCGGACATCCTGATCGCCGCCGAAGCGAAGGGGCTCTACAAGACGCAGCGTAAGGAGCGCCGCGCTGCCCCGCGCGACCCGGACGAACTTCGCGACCTCATCGCGCGTCTGCAGGCCGAGATGATGGAGGCGGCCGAGGAGCTGAGGTTCGAGCAGGCGGCGGAGCTGCGCGACGAGATCCGGGAGCTCGAACGCCAGCTGCAGGAAGCCGCTTCCTAGGAGCGGGCCTTCTTCTCCGAGTGGTGCTACCATCAGCGTGAAGGGATGTCTTTCGCGCCAGGAGGTGTGGATTGCAGCGAGAGAGGGAGGGCGGTCTCAGAGGGGTCTTCGCCGCCGTGCTGACGCCGCTCGACGAGCACCTCGACCCGGACCACGAGGCGTTCGTCCGCCACTGCCTGAGGCTTCTCGACGCCGGATGCCACGGGGTGAGCGTCTTTGGGACGACGGGGGAGGGGAACTCGTTCTCGGTGGCCGAGAGGGAGGAGGCGCTCGAGGCGCTGGTCGAGGGTGGCGTGCCGGGCGAGAGGCTCCTGCCGGGCACGGGTTCGTGCTCGCTCACCGACGCGGTTCATCTGTGCGAGAAAGCGCTCGGGGTCGGTGCGGGCGGCGTGCTGGTCCTGCCGCCCTTCTACTACAAGGACGCCGGCGACGAGGGGCTCTTCCGCTTCTTCGCCGAACTGGTCGAGCGGGTGGGGGACGAGAGGCTCAGGGTCTACCTGTACCACATCCCGCAGGTCTCCGGCGTCGGGCTGAGCCTGGATCTGATGCGCCGGCTGCACGAAGCGTACCCGCAGACGATCGTCGGGACCAAGGACAGCGAGGGCCGCTGGGAGCGCATCGAGAGGACCTGTCGCGAGCTCGACGGGTTCGAGGTCTTCGCCGGCTCCGAGGAGTTCCTGCTGCGCACGCTGCGCGCCGGTGGGGTGGGATGCATCTCCGCCTCTGCCAACCTGAACTGCCGGCTCGCGCGCAGGGTCTACGACCTGCACGAGGCCGGTGAAGACGCGGAGGGAGCGCAGAGGGAGCTCGACGCGCTGCGAAAAGCGATGGAAGGCTACCCGACGATCCCGGCGCTCAAGGCTCTTCTGCACCTGGCCACCGGGGAGGAAGGTTGGACCCGGCTCAGACCGCCGCTCCTCCCGCTCTCCGAGCGGGAGGAGCTGGAGCTCGCCTCCGGCGTTCCGGTGGAGGAGCTGCTCTAGCCGTACAGCCCGGCCTTACGCTTCTGGTGGCCGATGGCCTCCTTTATCTCGCTGGCGTCCGGGAGAGCCATGTGTTCCAGCCGGTAGATGCGGCCTTCGTTGGTGGATATCGTGAGGGTGCAGTTGACGAGACCGCGCACCCGGACGTCGGCGATGCTGCGGTGGGGGATACGCTCCGTGTTCTGCCCCTGCCAGCCGCTCACGATCTCGACCCGGTCGGCGTAGACGCTGACTATGGTGTTGCCTCGCGCCGCCGCCTGAGCCGTGGGCTTCTCCGCCACCCCGCTCTAGCCCTCCCGTCCACCGGAATCGAGGGTGACTGCTTCCCGGTACTCGTCCGTCGCGACCAGGGATTCCGCGTAACCGTAGACCCCGTGCTCGCTCACGTCCAGACCGTCGAGCTCCTGGTGTGGCTTGACCCTGAGGCCGATCGTCGCCTTGAGGATCGCGAAGACGATGTAGGAGGTTACGAACGTGAAACCGCCGGCCGCGAGTATACCGAGCGCCTGTACTCCCAGCTGGTGCAGCCCGCCGCCGTAGAACAGCCCCGGATCCCCCACCCCGATCTCCCTGACGAGCTGCGGGGTCGCGAAGAGGCCCGTGGAGAGCGTCCCCCAGACGCCGCCCATGCCGTGGGAAGCGATCGCGCCGAGCGGGTCGTCCACCCGGAGGCGCTCCACGAAGATGTAGGTGGCGTACATGACCACCGCGGCGACGAAGCCGATGACGATCGAGGCCCAGGGCGCGACGAAGGCGCACGAGGCGGTTATCGCGACCAGCGCGGCGAGCGCGCCGTTGCCGAGCATCCCGACGTCGATTATCCGGCGGTGCAGGTAGCTCGCCACCATAGCCCCGAGGACACCGGCCCCGGCGGCCAGGTTGGTCGTGAGCGCGATGTAGGCGAAGGGCGCGCCGACGGCCGCCATCGTCGAGCCGGGGTTGAAACCCCACCAGCCGATCCAGAGTATGATCACGCCGAGGACCGCGAGCGGCATGTTGTGGCCGGGGATGGTGCGTGGACGTCCCTCGTCGTCGTACTTGCCGAGACGGGGGCCGAGCAACAGCGTCCCGGCGAGCGCGGCGACCGCGCCCTGCAGGTGGACGACCGTCGAGCCGGCGAAGTCCTGCATCCCGAGCCCCGAGAGCCAGCCGCCTCCCCAGATCCAGTGCCCCACCGTCGGGTAGATGAAACCGGCGAAGACCACCGCGAAGACGCAGTAGACGGCGAACTTGGTCCGCTCGAGCATCGTGCCCCACACGATGGCCAGCGAGACGAGCGCGAAGGCCACCTCGAAGAGGAACTTGGCACCGAGCGGCACCTCGGTCCAGGAGAGCCCGGCGAAGACTTTGTCCACCTCCCCAGGTGCCGCGCTCGTGAACCATCCCTCGGTACCGAAGACGGCGTTTCCGGTCCCGAACGCTATCGCGAAACCGAACGCCCAGAAGACCACGAGCCCGATGCCCATGTTCGCCAGGATCTTGGCGACCACGCTCCCGACGTTCTTCATCCGGGAGAAGCCGACCTCGAGCATCGCGAACCCGGCCTGCATGAACAAGACCAGACACGCGGTCACGATCACCCACACCGTGTCCACCGCGAGCCTGACATCTGCGATCGTCGTCTTGGCGAAGGCCGCCTGCGGCAGCAGCATTACCAGCACCAGTGCCGTCGCAACTACTATACCGACTCTGCGCACGTCCGTTCCTCCTATGAGGGGTCTTGGCTGATCGGGTACAGGTTATCTCCGCTGTGTGGGGGAAGTCTTTGGCCCGATGTCCAAACGGACGGCTCCCTCAGGCAGGTTGTTTTGTGCGCGGCGTACGGTCCGTTGCCGTCAGCCGGAGGTCGTGACCGTGATTTCGCTCGCGCCTCCTGAGATCTCGATCTCGTAGCGGTCGGCGGCGTTATGGCTATCCGGGCTCTGGAGCCGGAGCGTGCCGCCCACGGCCTCGAAGCTCTGCCCGTCGAAGACCAGCTTGCTGGCCCCGCCTCTCATGTTCAGGTGCGCCTCGACGCCCGCCGGACGGCGTATGGTTACCTTGCTCGCCCCTCCCGACAGACGTATCGGGACCACCCCCGACGGCTCCGGGAGCGTCAAGGCCACGTTGCTGAAACCGCGTGTGAGGACGAATGAGGTCAGCCGTAGCCCGCTGAGATCCGCCTCGACCTTGTACGCCCCGCCGCGTACCTCGACCTCCCAGGGCACCGCGGTGCTGAGCGTCACCTCCCCTCCGGATCGGTTGCGCCATTCGAAGAGCACACCGAGGCGCCTGGGATAGCGGAAGGTCACGATGCCATCTGCAACCTCGACCTTCGGTACGGGCCCCTCGAAGCGTGCCCGGTAGAGGTCGTCCATCCCGGAGTCGGCCCGGAGGATGAGCCGGGCGGCCCCTCCCGCAAACACCAACCGCCCGCTCCGTGCGGATCCCAGAGGGGCCGAGAACTCGCCCCCTTCACCCCCTCTCAACTCGGCCCGGATCCTTTCCGTCTCCCGCCGGTTTATCGCGTTGGCCTTACGCATGAAATCCAGGAAGAGCGCGAGGTCCCGGTCGTCGTACTCCGACATCAGCTGCTCAAATTCCCTGTCTTGCGCACCCAGGAAACCCACCCCCGCGTGCTCCAGCTTCTCGGGGACGGGACATACGATCACCCGCCGTTTGTCGTTCGGGTCCCTCTCCCGCCGCACGTACCCGGCGCGCTCCATCCGGTCGATCACACCCGTCACAGAGCCCGTAGTGAGCCCCATCTCCTCTGCCAGTCGCCCGGCCGTGATCGGACCGGTCGAAGACAGGATGCTGATGCACTGCAGATCTGTCAGGTTCATCCCGCTCCGCTCTGCAACCGCCTGCAACAGGAACAGACCCTCCGCCGTGCTCTTGCGGTTCTCCTCCGCAAGCCTGCGCAGCAACTCCTCGCGTTTTTCTGACATCCCAGAGAGCCTCCAACCCTTGACAATATTCACACACTCGCTTATCCTGAATTAACTTGGCTGCCAAACTAAATTGTTAAATAAAAGCTAGAATTGGAAGCTAAGTAAAAAAAGTATAGCACGGAGTGTCGTGAGAGTGTTATGGAGGTCATAGGGGCATGAGTGTCGGGCGGGACGGGGTGCTGGCGGTAGAGGCGGAAGGGATCGTCTACCGCTTCGGGGGCAACGTGGCGGTGGCGGGGGTTGATCTGGAGGTTCGGCAGGGTGAGATCTTCGGGTTTCTCGGACCGAATGGGGCGGGCAAGACAACCACCATCCGCATGCTCACCACCCTGCTGCGCCCGCACTCCGGCACGGCGCGCGTATTCGGACATGACGTCGTGCGCGAAGCCGACAAGGTGCGAGAGAAGGTGAGCCTCACCGGGCAGTTCGCCTCGGTTGACGAGGACCTGACCGGGTTCGAGAACCTCGTTCTGGTTGCACTGCTCTTGGGCTACCCGCGCAAAGAGGCGAAAGTGCGTGCCGGGGAGCTGCTCGATGCCTTCGGGCTCTCAGGGGCGGCGGGCCGGCCGGTCAAGGCCTACTCGGGCGGAATGCGTCGCAGGCTGGATATTGCTGCGAGCCTGGTCGTCACCCCGGAGCTGCTCTTTCTCGACGAACCGACCACGGGCCTCGACCCCCGCAGCCGTAACCAGGTCTGGGACATCGTTCGGGCGCTCGCCTCCGGGGGGACGACGGTATTGCTGACGACGCAGTACCTCGATGAGGCCGACCGGCTCGCGGACAGGATCGCCGTGATGGAGGGCGGTAGGATCATCGCCAGAGGGACCCCTGGGGAGCTCAAGGCCTCGGTCGGCTCGGGCGTGCTGCGCGTCAGGCTGCGCGAGCCGGGTGATCGCGCTGAGGCCGGGCGCATCCTCTCGCGGGAGCTCGGCGTCGAGGTGGAGACCCCTCCGGACCCAGCAGCTCTTCTGGCGAGGGTCTCCGAGCCCTGGCGGGTGCCCGAGGCTCTCGCAGTGCTGACCCGCGCCGGCATCGGTCTTGCAGACTTCTCGCTCGGACAGCCTAGCCTCGACGAGGTGTTCCTTGCCCTCACCGGGCACACCGCCGAAGAAGAAAAAGACGAAGGAGAGGAGGCAGTATGACCGATCCGGCAGGCACGTCCCGCGCCGCTATAGCCGAGGGTGCACTCCGTTCGGCGCTCTCGTCCCGCGAGAGGCCCCAACGTCCAAACGTGCTCTCCGCTTCACTCACGTTCGCGTGGCGGGCGCTGTTGAAGATAAAACACGTCCCCGAACAGCTGTTCGATGCGGTAGGAAACCCGATAATCTTCACCCTGTTGTTCACGTACCTCCTCGGTGGTGCCATGGCAGGATCTCCCGGGGCATATCTCCAGTTCCTGATACCCGGCATCCTGGTGCAGACCGTGCTCCTCATCACCTCCTATACCGGATTCAACCTCAACACCGACATCTCCAAGGGCGTCGCGGACCGCTTCCGGTCGATGCCGATATGGCGGCCGGCCGTCATCGTGGGGGCGCTGCTCGGCGACATGGTGCGTTACACGCTGGCTTCGTTGATCGTCCTCTTACTCGGTCTGATCCTCGGTTTCCGGCCAGAGAGCGTGCCCGGAGTTTTGCTCTCGCTGGTCCTCATCCTCGTGTTCGCGTTCAGCGTCTCCTGGATCTGGACGACCCTGGGGCTCGTGGCGCGGACGCCGAACACCGTGCTGTGGGTGAGCACCCTGATAACGTTCCCCCTCACGTTCGCCAGCAACATCTTCGTCGAGCCGAAGACGATGCCCGGCTGGCTACAGTCGTTCGTAGCCTTCAACCCGGTCACGCACCTGGTAACCGCCGTCCGCGGCCTGATGTCCGGGACTCTGCCCGCTGGAGACAGCGCCTGGTTGCTCGTGGGGTGCGCGGTGCTCGTCACAGTCTTCGCCCCTGCCACCATGTACCTCTACGGCCGCAGAGGTTAGCGGTCGGCGAAACTGGAGCCCTGCTCTGGATGGCGACCGAGGAGCTGCATCGCCTTTATGCCGAGCGTGAGCTGTTCCCGGTCCTCACTCCTGTCCACGTCCAGGCCGGTCAACTCCCTTATCCTCTCCAGCCGGTAGCGGACGGTGTGGCGGTGGGCGAAGATCTCGGATGCTGTCTTCGCCGTTGAGGCGTCGTTCTTGAGGTAGGTGATGAGGGTGTTGACAAGCTCGGTACCGTAGCGCGAATCATAGGCGACCACCGGTCCCAGAGTTTCTCTGTAGAAAGACTCTATCTCCTCAGGGTCCTCCTGCAGCACCCGGAAGAGCAGCTTGTACGTACCTGTCCCCTCGAAGGTCGAGATGGCGGAGGGTCCCTGGATGCGGTGCCCTATCTCGAGTGCGACCTCGGCCTCCGAGTAAGCCTCCGGCAGGTCTTTGGGGTCTTTCGCGTAGCGCCCGATGCCGACCGAGACCGTGAGGTCCGGCAGGAGCCCCTTGACGTAGCGCTGCACGCGGGTCGCGAGCTCCGGCGCCCGCTCTACCACCTCTTCCCGACCTCCTCTGGAATTAGGACCGATCAGGAGTATCACGTTGTCCGAGCGCGGACCGAGGAGGAAGTTGGAGAAGAGTTGCCGGCTCTGCAGGCGCACGGCCTCTGCAAGCCTCCGTTTTAGCTCCTGGATGGAAGATTCCCCGAGAGCGCGACGCTCGAGGTAGCGGGCGAAGTCGTCGATGTCGAAGATGACGGCTAGCGCCCCCTCGGAGAGGTCGGCGCCCAGATAGCGGGCCCGCTGGAGGAGGATGTCTACCGAACCGTAGTGCCCGTCGACGAGATCGTCCATGAAATCTCCCCGGACCCCGAGCTCGGTCTCTAGCCGTACCCTCTCCTTGCTCAGCTCTCCCTCCAGGACGAGCCGCGTCCAGTAGAGTACGACGACGTCCTCCGGACGCAGGGGACCCTGCGAGAGGTCGACCCACAGGTAGCCCATGGGCCTGTCCCTGCCTACGGGGAGCCAGTGGAACTCTTCATCTCCCGCCCGCCATCTTTCCACGGGAACCGAGAGGAAACCGTCTGGCAGGCGGGCGTAGCGGTCCCGGCGCTCGCGGTAGGTCTCCGGTATTCCGGTTCCCCTCGAGGCCCTCAGACCCAGCTTCTCAATCGAGGTGTACAGACCGGTCTCCTCTCCGCAGATCAGGCGACCAACCGAGTCTTCGACTACGAGATCTCTACCGAGCAGCCCGGAGGCTTTCTCAGTGAGGCTCCGGACCGAGGAGTCGCCACCGATGTGACCCGCCAGCTCCCTACCCACCCGATGGGAGAGGAGCAGCATATCTTCCGGCCCGGGCAGTATCTCCTGCAGTCTGCGCAGCGGCACCGAAGGAGGGATGGTGATGAACGCCATGCCGAGTTCGCTCGCGGCAGAGACGTGTTCCTCCGGCGGGGCACCGTCCACGCGCCAGACCACCGCCGGGCAGCCGGCCTTCCTCAGAGCCGCGAGCGATTCCCTGTCGAGCCCCGCGCGCCAGACGACGGCTACCTCTCCCGGAGAGAGCCAGCCGTCGGTGCCGTCTTCCAGGGCCACGCCCGCGAGCATCTCGCCCGAGACACCTTCGGCCAGGCATCGGGCCCCGAGTCGCTCCGCCAGTAGCCGCGTGAACTCGCCGAGATCCAACGCCTATCCCGCCGCGTTGTGGATGGTCTCCATGACTACGTAAATATATCCGAGATGTGCCGGAAGACTCCATCGCCCGCGGGATTCTGCCCGGATGCGCGCGTCTTGGTGTGGCGTGCGGGTGCTAAAATCCAGATAAAAGAGATATCAGATACTTTGGCCTCCATAAAGGAGGCCGTATACTTGCCGGGGCTTACCGGAGAGACGAGGAGTCGAAGATAGCGGAGAGCCACATAGTCGTCCGCGGGGCGCGCGAGCACAACCTCAAAGACGTGACGGTCTCGCTGCCGCGGGACAGGTTCATAGTGATCACCGGACTCTCGGGCAGCGGGAAATCCTCGCTTGCCTTCGACACCATCTACGCCGAGGGGCAACGGCGCTACGTCGAGAGCCTCTCCGCCTACGCCCGGCAGTTCCTCGGCCAGATGGACAAACCCGACGTGGACCACATAGACGGGCTCTCTCCGGCCGTCTCCATAGACCAGAAGACGACCTCGAACAACCCCCGCTCGACGGTGGCGACGGTCACCGAGATCTACGACTACCTCCGGCTCCTCTACGCGAGAGCCGGGCGGCCGCACTGCCACGTCTGCGGTTTCCCCGTGGCCCGCTCGACCCCGCAGCAGATGGTCGAGCAGGTCCTGGCCCTCCCGGAGAGGACGCGCTTCATGGTCTTGGCGCCGGTGGTGCGGGGGCGCAAGGGGGAGTACGGCAGGCTCTTCAGGGAGCTCGCGGAGGACGGATACGCCCGGGTGCGGGTGGACGGCGAGCTCCACGAGCTTCCGGTCGAGCTGGAGCTGGACAGGAACCGCCGGCACGACATCGAGGTTGTCGTGGACCGGCTGGTGGTGCGCGAGGGGATCGAACGGCGCCTGACCGACTCGATAGAGACCGCGCTCGGGCTCGCGGATGGGCTGGTGCAGATAGAGACCGTCGAGCGTGACGGTTCGGTGGGGGAGAGGATGCTCTTCTCGGAGAGCTTCACCTGCACCAACTGCGGGGCTTCGATCGCCGAGATACAGCCGCGCACCTTCTCGTTCAACAGCCCGCACGGGGCCTGCGACCGCTGCGACGGGCTCGGGAGCCGGCTCGAGATAGACCCGGAACTGGTGGTCCCGAACGAGGACCTGAGCATCGAAGAGGGTGCGATAGCCCCCTGGGCCAACTCCTCGAGCGAGTACTACGCGAGCGTCCTCTCCGGCCTCTCCGAGGAATACGGGGTGGATCTCGGAAGGCCCTGGCGCGAGCTGCCCGAGGAGCACAGGAGGCTCGTCCTCTACGGGACCGGGGACGGGCGCATCCACGTCTCCTACACCAACCGCTACGGCAGAAGACGCCAGTATACGACCCGGTTCGAAGGGGTCATAGGCAACCTGGAGCGCCGCTACGCGGAGACCGAGTCCGAGTACCGCAGGGAGAGGATAGAGGAGTACATGAGCCACGTCCCCTGCCCGAAGTGCAAGGGGGCGCGCCTCAGGCCCGAGGCGCTCGCCGTGACCGTCGGGGGCAAGAACATCTACGAGCTGACCCGGATGAGCGTGACCGAGGCGCTCGAATTCCTCGACGGGGTCGAGTTCACCCCGCGGGAGTGGATGATCGCCGAGCGGGTCGTCAGGGAGATAAAGGAGCGGCTCGGGTTCATGGTCGACGTCGGGCTCGGGTACCTGACGCTCTCCCGCTCGGCCGGGACGCTCTCGGGTGGTGAGGCGCAGAGGATACGGCTCGCCTCGCAGGTCGGGAGCGGTCTCGTCGGGGTGCTCTACGTGCTCGACGAGCCCTCCATCGGGCTGCACCAGCGCGACAACCGCAGGCTGCTCGCCACCCTCGAGCGCCTGCGCGACCTCGGCAACACCCTGATCGTGGTCGAGCACGACGAGGAGACCATAAGGACCGCGGACCACATCGTCGACGTCGGGCCTGGGGCCGGGGTGCACGGTGGGGAGATCGTCGCGCAGGGGAAGGTCGAGGACATCGTCGCCGAGCCGCGTTCGATCACCGGCGACTACCTCGCCGGAAGGCGCCGGATAGAGCCGCCCGGGGAGAGGAGAAAGCCGAAGGGTTACATCACGCTGCTCGGGGCGAGGGAGTTCAACCTCAAAGGGATAGACGTGGATTTCCCGCTCGGCGTCCTCACGTGCGTGACGGGCGTCTCGGGCTCCGGCAAGAGCACGCTGGTGAACGAGATCCTCTACAAGACCCTCGCCAACCAGGTCAACCGTGGCAAGCAACGCCCCGGGCGACACGCGGGCCTCGAGGGAGTCGAACACATAGACAAGGTAATAGACATAGATCAGAGCCCCATCGGCCGCACACCGCGCTCTAACCCCGCGACCTACACCAAGGTCTTCGACCACATCCGACAGCTCTTCGCCGCCACGCCGGAGGCGAAGATCCGTGGCTACAAGCCCGGGCGGTTCAGCTTCAACGTCAAGGGAGGGCGGTGCGAGGCGTGCCGGGGGGACGGTCAGATCCGCATCGAGATGCACTTCCTCCCCGACGTCTACGTCCCGTGCGAGGTGTGCAAGGGCCGCCGCTACAATGCCGAGACCCTGCGCGTCACCTACAAGGGACGCTCCATCGCCGACGTGCTCGAGATGACCGTGGACGAGGCGTGCGAGTTCTTCGACGCGGTGCCCGCGATCTCGCGCCGGCTGCAGACCCTGCGCGACGTCGGGCTCGGGTACATCCGGCTCGGCCAGCCCGCCACCACGCTCTCCGGCGGCGAGGCCCAGCGGGTCAAGCTCGCGAGCGAGCTCGGGAAGAAAGCCACCGGAAGGACACTTTACATCCTCGACGAGCCGACGACGGGGCTTCACTTCGCCGACGTCGAGCGTCTGCTCGACGTCCTGCACCGGCTCGTGGACGCCGGAAACACCGTCATCGTCATCGAGCACAACCTCGACGTGATCCGCTGCGCTGACTACCTCATAGACCTCGGTCCCGAGGGCGGCGACGAGGGAGGAGAGGTGGTCGCCGTGGGTACCCCCGAGGAGGTGGCCCGCGTGGAGGCCTCGCACACCGGGCGTTTCCTGCGTGAGCTGTTGCCGGACGTCGCGGCGGCCAGCTGAGCTTCGGCACAAGCTGTTACGAAACCGTTACCGAAAACTGGCTCCCCGGCTTTGAAAGGTCTCCGGGTGGCTGCTATTTTGTAGGTGAGATGAGCGAGAGCAGACGTAACTCACAGCTCGTAAGCGGGAGCGCCGTTCTCGCGGGAGGGATAGCCTCGGCAACCGCGGCGGCCATCACCTCGAAGTTCGGGGTGGGAGGAACCATCGGTGGGGCGGCTATCACCTCCATGATAGTCATCGCCGTCTCTTCGATAGTCAAGGCCCACCTTGAGACCGCGCAATCGAAGGTGCGGCAGCTCGGTAGCGGACTTCAGACGCGGAACCTGAAGAAGGGAGGCTTCAATCCACTGCGGAATCTGGCCAGCCTCGGAGAGGCCCTCAGGTGGTTCTCTTTGATGCCCGGCTACCGCAGGAAGGCGATCCTGGTCCGTGTCCTGCTCGCCGCCGCGCTCACTTTCGTCGTGGGCCTCGCGATCATAACCGCGACCGAAGCTTCGTTCGGTAAGAGCCTCTCCTGCAAGATCTGGGGCAACTGCCCGGTGGTGACCACGGCGAACGGTGCCACCGAGAAGGCGACGAGCACGGGACTTTCGATCTTCGGCGGCGGCGCGAAGGCCACGAACAGTGGACCCGTGACGAGCAGCGGAACGAGCAGCGCTCCCGCCGTCCAGCGGAACCCGAGCTCTGCTGCGCCTTCTGGAGGGACACCCTCCAACGTGCAGAGTGCCCCGGCCAACGGCTCGCAGAACAACGCCGCGCAGCCCTCAGGGGGCAATCAGCAGTCCGCACCCGCTGGCGGGGTGCAGCAACCCTCGGGTGGCAACCAGCAGTCCGCCCCTGCTGGTGGAGCGCAGCAACCCTCGGGCGGCAACCAGCAGTCCGCCCCCTCCGGGGGACAGGTTCCCTCCCAGCAGCAGGCTGCTCCGGGCGGTCAGGGGGCCGTGCAGCGGGCTGTTCCTGCGGGGGCGGTCGCCGGCGGTAACCAGTAGCAGAGCGGGGATAAAGCTCTTTTCTTAAAGAGGCTCCGGAACCAGAAGGTTCCGGAGCCTCTCCGTCTTACGCCGGAGTGCTCAGACGGCCTAGCCGAGCCTGCGCTCCATCTCCTCTTCCTCTGGGGTGACCAGACCGGTTCCGGACTCGGCTATCTCCTTCATCTCCTCCGTCTGATATCCAGCGGCGACGCCCCAGTAGTACGAGATCAGACCGATCACGACGGCTATCAGGTTGTCCCACGGGAACGGGACCAGCGGGGTCTTCAGGGGCCCGTATGATCCATAGTAGGAGAGCAGGTAGGTGGCGAACATCATGAACAACACCCACCAGGCCGCGTGTACCTCGCGCTTTTGGTTGGTGAAGCGCCAGACGAGACCGGCGAACGCGAGAACCTCTGCCGCGGTCAGCGCCCAGTAGAGCAAGAACGGCAGGCTGTTGCTGAAGAGCGGCCCGAAGTACTGGGTCGCCGCGAAGATTATCAGGTACGGTACGCCTATCGCGAGCCCGACGTTGCGGCTAAAGCGCCCGCGCACGGGTCCCTGGATGAAGGTGTACAGACACAGTCCGACGAGCACGGATGCGATAACACCCCTGAGGTTGTCGAAACCGGCCCAGTAGAAGATCATGCTGCCGGCAAGGAAGCCTAGCGGCGAGAGGATTGAGGCTCCCTTGAGATAGAAGGGTCGCTCGAGGTTGGGCGCGGTCCGGCGCATCACCTGCAGGTGCAGGCTACCCATGACGAACGTCAGCACTGTCGCGTCTGTGATGAACCCGACGAGCAGCGCCCAGCCGGAGTAGGGGATGAGAAAGAAGCAGCCGACTATCAGCGAGGCGATGAGGGCGACCCATGGTATCCGGTAGCGCTCGCTCACCCTCGTCAGGCCTCCCGGCAGGTCGCGGTGCATGCCCATCCCGTAGAACACCCGGGTGGAGGCCCCCATGTAGATGAGCCCGGTCCCAGAGGGCGAGATGATCGCGTCGGCCAGAAGCACGTACGCGAAGTACGCCAGGAGCGCTATCCCGGCGGCGTTCAGGGCGTGGTAGAGCGGGCCGTCGGCCCACTTGCTGGTCGCGAGCCCCGCCCAGTCCCCGGGATGCACCCCGGCAGCGTTCCAGTTCAGCGCGCCGAGGAAAGCGACCTGCAGGAGGATGTAGATCGCTGCCGCGACCACCACCGAGCCGATGGTGGCCAGCGGGATGTCACGCTGGGGGTTTCTCGCCTCCCCGCCGAAGTCCAGGCCCTGCCGGAACCCGAAGTACGAGAATACGATGCCCGCCGTGGCGACCGCGTTGAAGACCTCACCCCCGCCAAGTGGGGCGAAGCCGCCGGCCGAGGAGAAGTTGGAACTTTTGAACGCGAAGAACAGCAGGACGAAGGTGATGACGGGTATGGCAAACTTCCACCACGTCACCCAGCGGTTGAATTCCCCGAAGAACTTGACCCCGAGGAAGTTGATCAGGAAGAAGACTCCCATCAGCAGGACGGCGAAGAGCAGGCCGAGGCCGGTGAGCACGGTCACACCGTTGGAGGTCGTCGTCAGGTTCAGGTTCGTCGCGTAGGAGGCCGCGTACTGTACGGCCGCCTCGGCCTCTACCCCGGTCACCGATACCGTGGCCAGAAGGAACGCCCAGGCCATGATGAAGCCTAGAAAACCCCCGTGTGACAGGTGCGGGTAGCGCACCACCGCACCACTGCGCGGTAGCATGCACGAGACCTCCGCGTAGTTGAGCGCAATAAAACAGACCAGTATGCCACCGATGATCCAGGAGATTGTCGCCGCCGGGCCGGCTATCGCCGCCCCGTTCAGGGTAGCGAACAGCCATCCGCTGCCTATGATGCTGCCGAAAGAGATGAAGAATAGCTGTTGTACTCCCAGTTCTCTCCGGAGTTTCCTGTCTGAGGCCTCCCACTCCCTGCTCTGCGAGGATGCCACCTGTGTATCCCCTTTCTCCCTGCCTGCGCGAATTAAATAATGTATCCATTTTAGGATCCGATATCCGTGTTCGCAACATCCCCTGCGGGTGGGGCGGGGGCGCCCGCGCTTCTCAGAAGCGGCTAAAATAGATGAGAATTGGGTTATCCGAACGACAGATTCAGGCCCAAGCCCGTGTTGCTGCTGGTCCTCGATGGTATCCGGCCGGACGTGCTGCGGGATGCCGTCGGGGAGGGGGAGGCTCCCGCCCTCGGTGCGCTCGCGCAGGCCGGGGAGGCCGTCTGGGACGGGGTCTCTGTGTTCCCCAGCATCACCCCGGCGGCGACCGCGGCCATAGCGACCGGGTGTCCGCCGGCGCAGAGCGGCATCCTCGGCCACGCCTGGTACGACCGTCGTGAGGGGAGGCTCATCGTCTACGGGGCGATGACCGAGACGGTCATCCGCAGCGGCCCGATAAAGGTCTTCCACAACAACGTCTACCGCCTGAACCGGGACGATCTGCTCGTGCCGACGATCTTCGAGCGGCTGCACGAGCGCGGTATAGACGGCTCGTGCGTGAACTTCCCGATCCGACGCGGCCCGCACGAGCACCCGGTGCGCTCGAAGGTCATCGACGGGTACGCGAGCCGGGGTGGGCGTTACCTGGGGCAGGCCGTGCGCGGGCCCAAGGAGTACTACCTCGGCGATCTCTTCTACACCCGCCAGACGAAGGCCAACGGCCGCAGGGGGAGCGGCGGCCTCCTGCGCTCGGTCGGGATAAACGACGAGTACGCCTCCGAGGTGGGGGCGATGCTGATCCGGGAGCGGGCCACGCCTTTCACGCTGCTCTACTTCTTCCGGGGGGACAAGATCGCTCACCACAAGGGGCTCGCCGCGCAGCGACGCTACGTCGCGCAGCTCGACGGATACGTCGGGCGCGTCTTCGAGGCCGGGGGCGGGCTGGAGCGGTTGCTCGATGAGTACGCCATCCTCGCCCTCTCCGACCACGGACACGACCCCCTCCTGCCCGAGAGCCGCTACGTAGACCTGCGCTGGATACCGGGATACAGGGTCTCGATAGGGACGCGGGCCAGGCTGACGCCTAGACGCGATGTAGTCGCGGTGCCGGGAGGGCGCTCGGCGATGCTGTACCTGCGGGAGGGCATCCCGGCGGAGCGGGTTGCCGATGCGCTCATGGGGCGCTGCGGCGTGGACCTCGCCGCATGGATGGAAGACGGGTGGGTGCGGGTGCGCAAGCCGGGAGGAGACCTGAAGTTCAGGCCCGGCGGGGGCCTGCTCGACCCCTACGGAGGCTGCTGGAGGCTGGAGGGGGAGCCCGGCGTGCTCGACATCGAGGCCGGCGAGGTGACGATCTCTTACGGCGACTACCCCGACGCCCTGGAGAGGCTCTGGGGAGCGCTCCGCTCGCCCCGTTGCGGGGACGTGGTCCTCTCTGCGGCCCCGGGGTACACCTTCGGCGAGGTGGCCCGCAGCTTCCACGACGCGAGCGATCACGGCTCGCTGCACGCCTCCGATTCGAGCGTCTTCGTGCTGGCGAGCGGGATCTCCGCCCCCCGGCGGATCACCGGGGTCGTCCCGGCGGTGATCTCGCACTTCGAGGGCCACAGGGAGAGGTATGCCGTCTGAGGAGCGGCTGGCCTCCGGAAAACGCGGCGAGGAGGCGGGCCTGCGCTCCCCCCACCGGCGGGCCTTCGGTTGCGTGAGCTGGTTCTACACCGCCACACTCGTGCTGCTCGCGGCCGCCTTCCTGCTCTCCGTGCCCTTCCGCTACGCCGGTGAGCGGGAGGTATACCGGGTCGTCCTCTCGATCGTGGACCTCTACGGCTTCGTGCTCATCGTGCCGGGCACCTTCCTGGCCGCGGCGGTGGGCGCGCGCACGCAGAAGACCGACGCCCGGGCCGCCGGGAGGGCCGGGGCGGCGGGCGGAGCCGTGCTCGGGTGGGCTTCCTTTCTTCTCATAGCCTGGGTCATGAACGCGATGGGCCTGCAGGAGCGGCGGGAGCTCTCCTCCAGCGTCGTCTTCGTCGGGTTGCACGCGGGAGCCCTGCTCTACGTTTTTATGGGCCTATCCCTGATCTCCATCGCGCTGCTCCTCGCCGCCGTTTTTTCCCGCGCCGGGGCCTGTGGGCGTGGCCGGGTGCTCCGGGCCGCGGCTCTCTTGACCGTCCTGCCGGGCCTCGCGAGCCTCGCCCTCGCCCCTGGGACCCTCGCCGTCGCCGGGCTCGCGGTCTCCACCATCTCCTGCGCCCTGGCCGGGTGGGTGATGGGCTACGGCTACGCCCGGGCCGGGGGCAGGGAGGCGCCCTCGCCAGGGTGACGCCCGGCCCGGCGGTATAATCTCTTTCGTATGCCAGAGGACGAGGTATTCCCCGACCGCTCGCATCTTCCCACCACACCCGGTGTCTACATCTTCAGGGATGCCGAAGGGAGGATCCTCTACGTCGGGAAAGCCAGGAACATCCGCAGCCGGGTGGCGAACTACTTCACCCGCTCGGGAGACGGCAGGCCCAAGGTGGCCGAGCTGCGCTCCCGCGTGCGGCGGATAGACTTCATCACGACCCGCGGTGAGACCGAGGCGCTCGTGCTGGAGTCGAACCTGATAAAGCGCCACCGGCCGCGCTTCAACGCCTCCTTGCGCGACGACAAGAGCTACCCGTACATCGTCGTCACCACCGGCGACGAGTACCCGCGCGTCTTCGCCACCCGCTCGGCCCACGACCCGCGCCACCGCTACTTCGGCCCGTTCCCGAGCGCGGGGAGCGTCCACGCCACCCTCGACGTCCTGAACAAGACCTTCCCGTTCCGCAAGTGCCGCGGCGCTAAGCCCGGGCGCAAAAGCGGCGTGCCCTGCCTGAACTACCACATCGGTCGCTCGTCCGCCCCCTGTATAGGGGCGATCTCGAAGGAGGAGTACGCCCGCATCATAGACGAGGTGATCGCCTTCCTCGAAGGGCGGGTGGATGGTCTGATCCGCGATCGGGAGGAGGCGATGTGCGAGGCTGCTTCCCGGATGGACTTCGAGCGGGCGGCGAAGCTGCGCGACGAGCTCTCCGCGCTCCGTCACGTGCGCGACCGGCAGCAGGCGACGCTCGCCTCGGAGGACTCCTTCGACGCCTTCGGAGTCCATGCCGGGGGAGAGTCGGCCTGCGTGCAGGTCTTCGCCGTGCGCGGCGGGCAGATCGTGAACCGGGATTCCTTCCTGCTGGACAACTACGGCGAGGTGGGAGAAGAATCGATCGTCCTGCAGTTCGTCCCCCAGTACTACGAGAACGCCGCCGTCCCCCGCGAGGTGCTCGTCCCGGCGGACGCCGGGCTGGAGCCGCTCGCGGAGCACCTCTCCTCCCTGCGGGGCGGCCGGGTCGACGTGCACCGTCCCCGGCGCGGAGACAAACGGCGGGTGCTCGAGCTCGCGATGAAGAACGCCGAGGCCGGACTCGAGCACGAGCGCGCGCTCGAGGAGGCGCGCCGCAGCCGCATCGCCTCCACCCTCGAGCGGTTGCAGGAGGAGCTCGCCCTCCCGAAGCTCCCCGTGCGCATCGAGTGCTACGACATCTCCAATACGATGGGCACCGACTCGGTCGCCTCGATGGTCGTCTTCCAGGGCGGTCGCCCGGCGAAGGACCAGTACCGCCGGTTCAGGATAAAGACCGTCGAGGGATCAGACGACTTCGCGAGCATGGCCGAGGTGATAAGGCGACGGCTCGCCCGCCTGAGGGAGGGGGACGAGAAGTTCTCCCCGGCGCCGGATCTGATGCTCCTCGACGGTGGCAAGGGGCAGCTCTCGGCGGTGGTTCCGGTCCTGGAGGAGATGGGCGTTGGGGACGAGCTGCCGGACATCCCGTTGCGCTCGCTCGCCAAGCGGGAGGAGGAGGTCTTCGAGCCCGGAAGGCCGGCTCCGGTTCTGCTGGGGCGTGATTCCCCCGAGCTCCACCTTCTGCAGCGGGTACGCGACGAGGCCCACCGCTTCGCCAACGCCTACCACCGCCGCCTGCGCGGGAGGCGGATGACCGCCTCTATCCTCGACGAGCTCCCCGGCGTAGGCCCGGCGCGCAAGAAGAGGCTGCTCGAGTACTTCGGAACCCCCGAGGCCTTCATGGACGCCTCCCTGGAGGAACTGGAGTCGGTCCCCGGCATCCCCGGCCGGGTGGCCCGGGAGATACACGCCCGGCTCCACCGTTGAGGGACCGTGGTGGCGGTGCTAACCTCTGCGAGGTGGCCGGTCGCCCGGAAGGTAAGGTGCGCGGAGTGTACGCCGCAGGAGGAGAAGCAGAGGAGACCTCGCCCGATCGAGAGCGCCGGGTCGTCGTCATCACCGGCCTCTCCGGGGCGGGGAAGACCGGGGCCCTGAAGGCCTTCGAGGACGCGGGATACTTCTGCGTGGACAACCTGCCTCCCGCCTTGATCTCTGCGTTCGTCGATGCCGTCGAGGGGCGTGAGGAGGGACCGGAGAAGCTCGCGGTGGTCGCGGACATCCGCGGCCGCCGGTATTTCGGCGGCGGGCTTGAAGGGGTGTTGAACGAGCTTCGCGTCCGGAAGAGGTGGGAGAGCCGGCTCATCTTCGTCGAGGCCGACGAGCCGACCATCGTCCGGCGCTACAAGGAGAGCCGCCGGCCTCACCCCGTCGCGCGGGACGGGGACGTCCCGTCGGCGATCCGGGCCGAACGCCGCGACCTCGCCCCCTTGCGGGAGCTCGCCGACGTCGTGGTGGACACCTCTTCGCTCTCTCCGGCCGAGTTGCGCGGGCGTTTCGACGCGCTGGCCCGATCCCATGCCGGTCGGCTGGCGGTGAGCCTCGTCTCGTTCGGCTTCAAGAACGGAGCACCCCTGGACGTGGACATGCTGCTCGACGTGAGGTTCCTGCCCAATCCCTACTACGACCCCGCCCTGAGGCCCCTCACCGGTCACGACGAGCCGGTGAGGGATGCGGTGCTCTCATCCGGGGATGCCCGGGAGTTTCTGGAGCGGACCGAAGGGTTGCTCTCCTTCCTCGTACCGCGCTACCTGGCGGAGGGCAAGGCCTACTTCACGCTCGGGGTGGGTTGCACCGGGGGGCGGCACCGCTCCGTGGCGATCGTCGAGGAGCTCGCCCGCCGGCTCTCCTCGTGTCCCCGCGTCGACCTCTTCGTCCGGCATCGGGACCTCCCGCGGTCTGACGGTTAGAATCGGCTGGCCGGGAGATACGCTGGAAGGAGGCACCGTTGGCACCGGGCATGATGGTAGAGGGGGTCTGGAAGACCGAGAGACAGGAGCAGGACGAGGGGGGCCGCTTCATCCGGCCCGAGACGAGCTTTCGCGGCAGGATCACCGCTGACGGTTCGAGCGGCTTCCCCGCCGAGAGCGGACGTTACCACCTCTACATCTCCTGGGCCTGCCCCTGGGCGCACCGCACGGCGATCATCCGCTCCCTCAAGGGGCTCGAGGATGCGATCTCCATCTCCGTCGTCGACCCGTACATGGGCGAGATGGGCTGGGAGTTCACCGAGGGACCGGGCCGCATCCCCGACACCGTCAACGGCGTCCGCTACCTGCACGAGATCTACGCCCTCGCCGACCCGTACTACACCGGGCGATGCTCCACGCCCGTCCTGTGGGACAAGGAGCGGCGCACGATAGTCAACAACGAGTCGCGCGAGATCCTGCGCATGCTCGACACCGAGTTCGGGGAGTTCGCGAAGAACGACGTCGACTTCTGCCCCAAGGAGCTGCGCGAGGAGATAGACGCGACCATAGACGCCATCTACGAACCGATAAGCAACGGCGTCTACCGGGCCGGTTTCGCCGCGACCCAAGAGGCCTACGAGGAGGCGGTCACGGAGCTCTTCGAGGCTCTGGATCACTGGGAGGAGGTCCTCTCCGGGCGGCGCTACCTGTGTGGAGATCGCCTCACCGAGGCGGACATCTGCATGTTCACGACCCTCTACCGCTTCGACCCGGTCTACCACTACCACTTCAAGTGCAACCTCAGGCGCTTGCGGGACTACCCGAACCTCTGGGGCTACACCCGGGACATCTACCAGCACCCCGGCGTCAGGGAGACCTGCCACCTCGACCACATAAAAGAGCACTACTACACGAGCCACCCGCACGTAAACCCCACCCGCATCGTCCCGAAGGGCCCGATCATCGACTACGACGAGCCGCACGGGAGAGGCTAGCGCTGGCGGGTATACTGGTGGTGTGGAGAGAACGGCTGATCTCAGGGTGGTCGCCTTCGGCGGCGGGACAGGGCTTCCCGTGCTGCTGCGCGGTCTCAAGGATCTGGTAGGCGATCTCACGGCCGTCGTCACGGTCGCCGACGACGGGGGCTCAAGCGGCAGGATCCGGGATGAGCTCGGCGTGGCTCCTCCGGGGGACGTGCGCAACTGCCTGGTCGCGCTCGCCGAGCGCAGGTGGCTCGCGGAGGTCTTCAACTACCGCTTCGAGGGCGGCCGGGATCTCCGGGACCACAGCGTGGGCAACATCATCATCGCCGCCCTCACAGACATGGCCGGGGGCTTCTGCGAAGGGGTCGAGCAGGCGGCCCACTTCCTGCGGGCGAAGGGACGGGTCTACCCGGCGGCGGCCCTGCCGCTCACCCTCTTCGTCCGTTACGAGGATGGCTCCGTGGTGCGCGGCGAATCCGTGGTGCGCGAGGTCGGCAAGCGCATCTCGCGCGTGTGGGTCGAGCCGGAGGCCCCGGCCCCGGAGGGCGCCATCGAGGCCGTCTCTCAGGCCGACGTGGTGGTCCTCAGCGCCGGCAGCCTCTTCACCAGCACGATCCCCGCGCTGCTCGGCACGGGGGTGCGGGAGGCGCTCGCGGGCTTCGGCGGCCCCGTGATCTACGTGGCGAACGTCATGACCCAGCCCGGAGAGACGTCCGGGTTCACCGTCTCCGACCACCTGCGGGCCATAGCCGAACATACCGGGCCTGTCGTGACCGACGTACTGGTCCACTCCGGGAAGCTGCCGCCGGACGTCCTCGCCCGCTACGAGGCCGAGGGGGCGCATCCGGTCGAGCTCGACCGGGAAGAGGTCGAGGCGATGGAGGTGCGCGTACACGAAGGAGAGCTTCTGGCGGACGATTTCGGAGCCGGCGTGCGCCACGACCCGCAGAAGCTCGCGCGGGAGGTGCTCGCCGCTGCCCTCGTACGCCTCTGAGCTGCGCCGGGAGCTGGCTGCCCACACGGGGGACTCCCCCCGCGAGCGACGGGCCGAGCTGGCCGGGCTGGTCGACGCGGCCGGAAACTGGGACGAAGAAGGGGTCACCGTCCGTACCCCGAGCGCGGCGGTCGCCCGCAGGGTGATGCGCCTCTGGCGCTCGGAGTTCGGGGTTGCGGCGCACCTCGAGGCCGGGGGGAAGGCCCGGGGGAGCTTCGGCCGGTCCAGCTATCCCGTGCGTGCCGCGGGCAACCGGGTGCTGCAGGCGGCCGAGGAGCTGCGCGTCTCCCGGCTGGGGCGCTCGGCGGCGGAGCACAACGCTTATCTGCGCGGGGCCTTCCAGGGGGCCGGATACGTGGTGCGTCCCGGGTATGCGAGGGGACACCACCTGGAGTTCGTCCACCGCGAGGAGTCCTTCGTCCGGCGGGTCGCCGGGATCTCCAGGGCCCCTCTCAAGGTCACCCGGCGGCGGGGAAGATGGGTCGCGTACACCAAGAGCGCCGAGGGGGTGACGACGGTGCTCTCGCAGATAGGGTTGCACGGGGCGGTGTTAGACTACGAGACGCGGGCCGTGCTGGGCGAGGCCAAGGCGAATGCCAACCGGGTGACCAACTTCGACGCGGCCAACGCCACCCGGGTCGCCCTCGCTGCGGCGCGACAGCAGAAGGCCATCTCCGGGCTCGACCCGGAGAGGTTGCCCCCGGCTCTGCGTGAGATGCGCGAGCTCCGGCTCGCGCACCCTGACGCTTCGCTCTCCGAGCTGGCACGTCTCGGCGGGATCTCCAAGAGCGCCGCCAACCACCGCTTGAGGAGGCTGCTCGCCATGGCCGACGAAGGGTGAGGGCGCTGTTAATCGGGAGGCGATTCGGGCAAAATACGACTGGAAGCGAACGCGAGAAACGGAGGAAGGATGGCCGTACGAATAGGGATAAACGGCTTCGGCCGGATCGGGATGATGGTCGCCAAGGCCGCGATGAAGCGGGGAGATCTGGAGGTCGTGGCGGCGAACGACCTGATGCCGTTCGAGAGCCTGGCGCTCCTGTTCAAGCGTGATTCGACCCACGGCATCTGGGAGGAGGACGTAGAGTTCGACGGGAGCATCCTGCGCGTCGGGGGGCGCGAGATAAAGACCTTCTCCGAGCGCGAGCCGAAGAACATCCCCTGGGGGGATCTCGGGGTGGACATCGTCATCGAGTCGAGCGGGGTCTTCACCAACCGTGACGCGGCGGCCGGTCACCTCGAGGGCGGGGCGAAGAAGGTCGTGATAAGCGCGCCGGCCAAGGGTGCGGACGCCACCTTCGTCTACAAGGTCAACCACGAGACCTACGACCCGGAGAACCACCACGTCGTCTCCAACGCCAGCTGCACGACCAACTGCATCATCCCGATGGTCAAGGTCCTGCAGGACAGCTTCGGGATAGAGTCCGGCTACATGACCACGGTCCACGCCTACACCAACGACCAGAGCCTCTTGGACGCGGCGCACAAGGACCCCCGCAGGGCCCGCAGCGCCCCGAACAACATCGTCCCCACCTCCACGGGGGCCGCGCGTACGGCCGGCGTGATCTACCCGGAGTTGCAGGGCAAGATCGACGGGATGGCGATGCGCGTGCCCGTAAAGGATGGTTCGATAACCGACTTCGTCGCGCAGGTCAGCCGCGAGGTCACCACCGAAGAGGTGAACGCTGCCTTCAGGCAGGCCGCCGAGGGGGAGCTCGCCGGCATCCTCGAATACTCCGAAGCCCCGATAGTCTCGACCGACATCATCGGCAACCCGGCCTCGTGCGTCTTCGACTCCCCGCTCACCATGTCCACCGGCAGGACCGTCAAGGTCTTGGGCTGGTACGACAACGAGTGGGGCTACTCCAACCGCACCTGCGACATCACGGCCTACATCGGCAGCAAGCTCTAGCTGGCGTTCTCTGCGGCTATCTTCCGCCGGGCGGCCCGGAGCGCTACCCTCCGGGCCGCCCGCGGTGAGGAGGTGATATGAACAAGAGGAGCGTGAGGGACCTCGATGTGCGGGGCAAGCGGGTGCTCGTGCGGGTCGATTTCAACGTACCGATAAAAGACGGGCGGGTCACCGACGACACCCGGATAAGGCGGGCGCTGCCGACGATCCGCTACCTGCTCTCCGAGGGGGCGCGGCCGATCCTGATCTCGCACCTCGGGCGCCCCAAGGGCGAGCCCGACCCGAAGTACAGGATGGACCCGGTCGCCCGGCGCCTCGGCGAACTCCTCGACCGGCAGGTACTCAAGCTGGATGAGGCCGTAGGTCCCGAGGTCGAGCGGGCGCTCGCGGAGTGGGACGGGCAGGGGGTGGTGTTGCTGGAGAACTCCCGCTTCTACCCCGGCGAGACGAAGAACGACCCCGAGTTCGCGAGACAGCTCGCCGCGCTCGCCGACCTCTACGTGAACGACGCCTTCGGTGCGGCGCACCGGGCGCACGCCACGACCGTCGGGGTCGCCGAGCTCTTGCCGTCCGCTGCGGGTTTTCTGCTGGAAGAGGAGCTCGACTACCTCGACGCCGTGCTCGAGTCCCCGGAGCGCCCGTTCGTCGCGATCCTCGGCGGGGCGAAAGTCTCGGACAAGCTCGGGGTGATAAAGAGCCTCCTGGAGCGGGCGGACACCCTGCTCGTCGGCGGGGCGATGTGCTTCACGTTCTTCAAGGCCAGGGGCTACGAGGTGGGGAGCTCCCTCGTCGAGGACGATTACGTCGAGCAGGCGAAAGAGCTGATGGAGAGCGCCGGGGAGCGCCTCGTCCTGCCCGTCGACGTGGTCGTCGCACGCGAGATGGAGGAGGGCGCCGAGAGCAGGACGGTGCCGGCGGACGGTATCCCGGAGGGCTGGATGGGCCTCGACATAGGCCCCAAGACGGTCGAGCTCTTCGGGCGGCACATCTCCTCCGCGCGCACGATCTTCTGGAACGGCCCTATGGGCGTCTTCGAGATCGAAGCGTTCGCGAAGGGCACCGAGGGTGTGGCGAAGGCGGTCGCCGAGAGCGGGGCGACGAGCGTCGTCGGCGGCGGGGACTCTGTCGCCGCGGTGCGCAAGCTCGGGCTCGAGGATGAGATGAGCCACATCTCTACCGGCGGCGGGGCCTCGCTCGAGTACGTGGAGGGCAGGGAGCTGCCCGGCGTCGCGGTGCTCCCGGAGAAGGAGGGGTAGCAACGTATGGCGAGAAGACCGATGATGGCGGCGAACTGGAAGATGAACAAGACCGTGCGCGAGGCGCAGGACTACATGGCCGCCCTGATCCCCTACGCCAGCGACGCCGAAGGGGTGGACGTGGCCGTCTTCGCCCCGTTCACCTGCCTCTCCGAAGTCGCCCGGATGGCCGAGGGTACCCCGATCATCCCCGGCGCCCAGAACTTCTTCTACGAGGATTCCGGGGCATACACCGGCGAGATCTCCGCTCCCATGCTCCTTGACCTCGGCGTGGAGGCGGTCATAATCGGGCACTCCGAGCGGCGCGAGATCTTCGGCGAGACCGACGAGATGGTCGCGCGCAAGGCGGCGAAGGCCGTCTCGTCGGGCCTGCTCCCGGTCGTCTGCGTGGGGGAGACCAAGGAGGAACGCGACGCCGGTGGGATGTGGGAGAAGGTCTCCGGGCAGGTCAAGAGCGTCGTCGAGGTGCTGGGCGGTGAGGCGGGAGGCGGCTCCATAGTCTTCGCCTACGAGCCGATCTGGGCCATCGGCACCGGGGATACGGCCACCCCGGAGGATGCACAGGATGCCATCGGCAGGATCCGGGAGCTCCTCGGGGAGCTCAGGGGGGAGGATTTCGCCTCGGAGGTGCGCATCCTCTACGGCGGTTCGATAAAACCGGAGAACGTGGCACAGATCGTAGCCCAGAAGGACGTCGACGGCGGGCTCGTCGGCGGGGCGAGCCTCGAGGTCGAGTCTTTCGCGAGGTTGATCGAGGCCGCCGGGTAGGGTGGACCGTTCGCCCGGAGGCGCTGGAGAAAAGACGTCCGGGACGGGAGAGTTTGTGGTAGAGTACGCTGCATGATCTACGTGCTCGCGTTCTTCCACATAATGTTCTGCATCGCGCTGGTCGTCCTCATCCTGCTGCACTCCGGAAAGGGCGGTGGGCTCTCCACCACCTTCGGCGGCGGCATCGGGAGCACTTTCTCGGGAACCACGATAATGGAGAAGAACCTCAACAAGCTCACCGGGGTCGTCATCGTGCTGTTCCTGATAACGACGGCGCTCCTGATCTACTTCGGCTGACGCAAGAAGAAAGAGGAGCCGCCCGGGGAGGATGGGGAGAACAGGCGACTCCTGAGACCCATTATACAACGAAAGGCGTTTTCCAGCCTGTGGACGATTACAGAACCGGCGACCGGCCGCACTGACCCCTGCTGACCTGAGGGAGGGACGCACGCGGGATCGGATTGCATGCGCCCCACTGTGTCGGAGGGGGGACTCGAACCCCCACGTCCTTGTATCGGACACTAGCCCCTCAAGCTAGCGCGTCTACCTATTCCGCCACTCCGACATGGCCGTGTGCGGAGAGTATACGAGAGATACCCGCGGTATTCAAATATCCGGTGTGTTTCCGCAGCAGTCCCCGCGTGAGGTGTGCTAATGTTGTCTTCTATGCCGGTGGAGAAGCAACCGTCCCGGAGGCTCTTCGGGGAGGAGTGGCCGGTGAACCTTGCCCACCGCGGGGCATCGGCCAGGGCGCCCGAGAATACGCTGGAGGCCTTCCAGGCCGGCCTCGAAGATGGCGCGGGCGGTCTTGAGCTCGACCTGCGTCTTACCTCGGATGGGTGCGTGGTGGTCATGCACGACGCGACCGTCGACCGTACGACGGATGGTTCCGGTCCGGTACGCGGCATGACGCTCGAGCGGCTCCGTCGGCTGGATGCCGGCTACCGCTTCACGACCGACGGCGGATGCACGTACCCTTTCCGGGGTAAAGGGATAACGGTGCCGACCTTCGAGGAGGTGCTGAACGCCTTCCCCGACGTACCGGTCAACGCGGACATAAAGGATCCCATCCCCGGGGTGGAGAGGACCGTCCTCTCGGTGATAGAGGCGGCGAGCGCCGGTGGGCGTGTCATCGTCGCCTCTCGCCACCTGAGGGTGATGCGGCGGTTCCGGCGGCTGGTCGGGGGTCGGATCCCAACTGCCGCCTCGGGGCCGGAGATCCGGGCGTTCTACCTGCTCGCCGGGGCCGGGCTGCAGCGGGTTCTCAGGCCGGGGTACGGGGCGTTGCAGGTGCCCTCGGTCTACAGGGGAGTGCGGGTCGTGACCCCGCGCTTCGTACGGGCGGCTCATGGGATGGGGCTCAGGGTGGACGTCTGGACGATAAACGGGGCGGAGGAGATGCGGTCCCTGCTCGACATGGGGGTCGACGTGATCATGACCGACCATCCCGGCGTGCTCGCCGGGGTGTTGCGGCAGAGATCTCACGAAAGGACGGGTGAGGATTGAGCCAGGATTCGATCATCGCTGATCCTGCTCTCGCTCCCGAGGGGGAGCGCAAGATAGGTTGGGTGGCGCAGCACGCGCCGGTGATGAACGCCGTCTACGAACATTACCTTTCCGACGGTACTCTGCAGGGACGCAGGATCGCGATGGCGATCCACCTCGAGGCGAAGACCGCCTACCTCGCGCTGCTCTTCGCCCGGGCCGGGGCAGACGTGACGGTGGCCGGGAGCAACCCGCTCTCCACGCAGGACGACGTGTGTGCCGCGCTCGCCGCCCGCGGGGTTCGGGTCTACGCCACCCACGACCCGACCGAGGAGGAGTTCGAGGGGTACCTGCTGCGCACGATAGAGACGGCCCCCGAGATAATCGTCGACGACGGGGCCGAGCTCGTGAGCCGCCTGGTGCGGATGCGCCCGGACCTCGTCGACGGCGTCGCGGGCGCCTCGGAGGAGACGACGACCGGGATCATCAAGCTGCGCGCGATGACCGCGGAGGGGGCGCTCCCCTTCCCGGTCCTCGCGGCGAACGATGCCCGGTGCAAGCATCTCTTCGACAACCGCTACGGGACCGGGCACTCGGCGCTCGTGAGCCTGCTCGCCGCCACGAACCTCTTCATCTCGGGCAAGACGGTGGTGGTGATGGGCTTCGGGTGGGTGGGACGCGGGCTCGCCCGCTACGCGCACGGCCTCGGGGCCCGGGTCGTCGTCTGCGAGGCCGACCCGGTGAAGCTGCTCGAGGCCCACGCCGAGGGCCACGAGGTGATGAACTCCCTCCGGGCTGCGGAGGAAGGGGACGTCTTCCTCACCGGCACCGGCAACCTGAAGGTGCTGCGCGCCGAGCACTTCGAGCGGATGAAGGACGGTGCGATACTCGCCAACGCCGGACACTACGACCACGAGTTCGACCTGGCCGCGCTCAAGGAGATGTCCGTGTCCGAGCGCGAGGTCCGCAGGAACGTGACCGAGTACGAGCTTCCCGACGGCAGGAGGTTGCACGTCCTCGCCCGCGGCAGGCTGGTCAACATCGCCGCCGGGGATGGGCATCCCGTCGAGATCATGGACCTCACCTTCTCGGTGCAGGCGATGTGTGCCCACTATCTGGCCGGGGCTGCTTCCAGGCTCGAACCGGGGCTGCGTCCCATACCCCCGGAGATAGACGAGTACGTCGCCCGTACCAAACTCTCGACGCTCGGCGTCGAGCCGGAGAGGCTCACGGAGGAGCAGATCGCCTACCAGAGGAGCTGGAGGTAGCGCATAGAGTTGGAAGACATCCTGAGCTTTCGCCCGATGACCACGGACGATGTGGACGCCGCATACGAGCTGGTCTCCCATGCCTTCGCGAGAGACCGGGAGGAGATACTCAGGCGTACCCCGGGAGAAGTGGCCCACCGCAAAGACCGCTACCGGCACTTCCTGAGCACGGACCCTGCCGGCGCCTGGCTCGCCGAAGACGGAGAAGGGCGTCTCGCCGGTGTCTCCATCGCCCTCAGGAGGGGAGAGATCTGGATACTCTCCCTCCTCGCCGTGGACGAGAGCTACAGGGGCCAGGGCGTGGGGAAGAAGCTTTTGCAGAGGGCGATGGGCTACGCCGAGGGGTGCAGGGGTGGCATGATCGCCTCTTCCACACATCCGGCGGCGATGAGGAGTTATGCGCTGGCCGGCTTCACGTTGTGTCCTACCCTCACTGCCCGGGGATACGTGGATCGCAGGAGCCTGCCCGGGAGGCTGGGGGTGCGCGAGGGAGGAGGGGAGAACGACCTCCGGCTGGCGGCGGAGGTGGACAGGTTCGTCCGGGGCGCGCCGCACGGCCCGGATCTCGAATTCCTGCTCGACTCTGGGGCCCGCATGTTCGTCTACGAGGCGGAGGGGGAGAGGGGCTACGCCCTCACGTACAAGGGACGGCCGCTGGTTTTGGCCGCCAGGGGTGAGAAGGCGTCGACAGCCCTGTTGTGGGAGGTGCTGGCGAACTCCGACCCTCAGAGGGAGGTCGAGATCTCCTGGATCACGGCGGAGCAGCAGTGGGCCGTGAGGGTGGCGCTCGCAGCCGGGCTCGTGCTGGAGCCCGCCGGGCCCATCTGCATCCGAGGTGAACTCGGTCCGCTGGCCCCCTATCTCCCTAACGGGGCCTTCCTGTAGACCTCAGCGGGCTCTGGTCGTCCCGGAGGTGGCGAGCACGTTGCCTGATTCGTCTACGGCCTGAATCGCAAAGTACGGACCTCCGCCGCGCAATGTGACGGCCGTTTCGAAACCCCGCTTCGGTGCATCCCCGGCCTCTCTCAGATCGGAAGGGACGCGTCCAGAGAGCACCCTCCATCTTTTGACGGCCGTAGACCCGTTCCAGCTTGCGTAGATGGTGATCCCGCCGTCGGCGTGCTTCTTCGCCACCACGGCGGGCCTCCCTTCCGGGTGACCCTCCCAGGGATGCCAGTAGGTGCGGTACGAGCGTCCCTGACCGGGTAGACGGGCATCGAAGACGAGGTCACCACTGCCGGTGAAGCCCGAGAAGAACGGCTCGTAGCCCCACCCGATAAAGGCTTCTCCGGTAGGGAGCATCTGCACGTTGCCTTCGGCCCCGGCCAGGATCCTCCTGCCGGGGTGGACGTACTCGCGTACCAGCGTCGCCCGCATCTTCTGCATGTCCAGGCGGAGGACCACGCCCCGCGACTGGCGGTGCACCGGCGGGTTGCCGCCGTTGTCGAAGATCGTGATCGTGCCGTCCGGGTGGCGTCTGGCGTCGTGCTGGTAGGCTGTCCTGGTCCCGGGGCCCATCTCGAAGTCACTCTCCTTGCCGCCCAGGCGCCAGAGCACCCGACCACTCGCCCGGTCCACTTTGTAGACAGCCCAGGTGTTGCGGGAGGAGATGAGCAGGTTCCCGTCGTGGTCTACGTCTATGGAGTTTATGTGGAAGTAGTCGAAGGGATCGTCGGGGTTCTTCGGTGGCCTGCCGTAGGACAGCTCGACGGGGACGTGATCCAGGCTGTGCCACTCGAAGAGCACCTTCCCGCTCTCGACGTCGACTTCCTGGGCGATGCCGTCGTAGACCAGGGCGTCTTTGCTCCCCCCGGCCGGGGTGAGATCGTGGCGCACGGGGTGGTAGGCGGTGAAGAGGGCTGTCCCCTGCGGGGTGAGGAGGAACTCGTGCAGGTCGCCTTTGTACCCGTTACCGGCACGAACCCGCTTTATCTCCCGGTAGGAGCGGTCGAGGAGGACGTATTCGCCGGAACCGTGTCCGTTCGTGACCCGGCCTTCCCACCACGTCAGGACCGGCTCATCGCGGTAATGCTGTACCCGGAAGTTGTCCAACCTTCGTTCCTCCGGCTGGTGGAACCACACGAGATGGCCCTCGCTGTCGAGGATCATGGCCCCGGAGCTGCCGGGGGTCTTGGGTTGCGGGGCGAGGAAGACGCAGTCGCCCTTTCGGGCGAAGATGCCCCTCGGTCTCTTCTCGATCTCGACGGCGGGGGGCTTCAGGTCCGGGCGCGAACGGAAGCTCAGCACGTTCCCTTCGGGTATGGTCCGGGAGACGTTCTCTATTCGCGTGCCCTTCGCGGTCTGCTGCAGGGTCCAGACCCCGCCGCCGGCTAGCACCCCCGCACCGACCAGCGCCCCGATGAACTTCTTTCGCGTGAGCTTCACGCGGGAGATTATGCAACTTCAGCGCCTCCTGCGTTAGACTCACGTCTGCCAGAAGGCTCTTCGGAGGGTGTTTTCCTGTGAGGAAGATCACGATCCGCTACACCGGGTTCCGTGAGTGCCCCAACTGCGGCGGCCTGGGGGACGACGGGGCTTCCTGGCGTCCGATCCCGTGCCGGCGCTGCAGAGGACACGGGGTTCTGGTCACCGACGTCGAGGTGGAGGATTCGGAGGAGGGCGTCCTGCCCCGCTCGCGCTACGACTTCAACGCCCTCGGGGAGGTCTTCCTGCTCGACTTCGACGAGGACGAGGAGATAGAGGTCATCCGTCCCGAGGCCCCGTGGGATCGAAGTGGGCTATCCTGATGAGCAGCCAGGAGAAAGCGGCGGCTCCTCCGACGGAGAGGATGTCCCAGAGCGCCCACCGCTCGTAAGGAGGACGGGTGAATCCGGCGAAGCGCCGCTCGTAGCCCGAAGGATCGGGGATGCTGGCGAACCCGAGCGCGGTGGAGAGGAGGGCCCACTCCGCCGCGGTGGCGAAGACGGCCATGAAGAGGGCGGCAACCACGCCTCTCCAGCCGCCCTGGAAGACGAGCAGAACCCCAAGCGCCACGTACACGAGGAGCCGGGCCGTCTGGATCAAAGCCTCCCTCCCCACGTGCCCCGCATAGACGCTCCTGAAAGAGAACACATCGCTTCCGAAACCGAAGACCACCGCCGCGAGCGCACAGGCCAGCGTGAGCGCGGCGAGAGATCTCACGCTCCTGTTCATGGGTGGATTATAAGGCGCGGGGTCTCCGGCGGGGCACGGTATGCTAGCATCGTTTTATGACCCGCGGTCGACAAAGGAGCCGGGGAAGACCCAGGTCCAAACCCCCCGACGAACGCCGAAGGGAATTCCTCGAAGCGGCGCTGGAGCTCTTCACCGAGCACGGTTACGAGAGTACCAGCGTGGAGGAGCTCTGCCGCCGGGTCGGGGTCGCCAAAGGAACCTTCTACCTCTACTTCGGAAGCAAGGAGGAGCTGGCCCTCGCCCTGCGCGAACGCTTCGTCGAGGAGAGCCGAACCCGGCTCACCCGTCTGATCGAAGGCTGGGAAGGTTCCTTCACCGAACTTATCGATGCAGCCATAGATTTCGTCTTCGAGTTCCACCACAATAACCGTTCGCTCTTCAACCTCTTCTACCGCCACTACCCGACGGAGTTCGGCCCCGGCGCCGCCGAAAACCGCCGGCGCTACGTGGAGCCCATGGCGCGTATCATCGAAGAGGCGGTGAAACGCCGGGAGGCCGACGCCGCCGGATACCCAACCCTCTTCGCTTACCTGATCTCCGGCGCCGTCGAGGAGAACCTCTTCTCCTCCATGGCCTTCGGAATCCCCGATGACCCGGATTCTCTCAAACAGGCAACCAAGATCTTCGTCCGTAAGGTACTCTCTCCCCATCCCTGATCGCAATACGCCGCGCCATGCAGGCTTGTCCGTGCGGAAATCGCTGTTATATTTTATGACTGACGGTCGGTCATAAAATGTTCGGAGGTGATCTGATGCGTGGGGCGATCGGTTGGTTGCGGGAGCGGGCGGCGTCTTCACCGGCGTGGTTCACGGTGTTGCTCGGGGTGGGTGTGTTCGTTTTGCAGATGCTCTTCATCTGGTCTTACGTAGGAGCTCTGCATGCTCCCGAGCCGCACGAGGTCCCGGTCGCGGTCGTCGGTTCGAACGGTGCGGTGGCACGGTTCGAGCGGGTGGTGGAGGGGGCGGTGGGGAACGACCTGAAGCTGGAGAGGAAGCGTGGGGTGTCGGAGGCGCGAGGAGCGATAGACGACCGCGAGGTTTACGGGGCCGTCGTTTTGGGGCGTGGAGGAGATCGCCTGCTGGTCGCGGATGCTGCGAGCCCGATCGTCTCGCGCATGCTCCGGGAGGAGTTCTCCGGGATCGAGCGCTCTCAGGGCCGGACGCTCAGCGTGGAGGACGTCAGGCCGCTACCGGGTGGAGACTCCAGGGGGCTCTCGTCCTTCTACGCGGTCGTCGGCTGGGTCGTCGGGGGCTATCTGCTGGCGACGGCGGTGGCGATCCTGCGTGGCAGGAACGTGGAGGGCTGGCGGGCGGCGCTGGGGCGCGTGGGAGGCTTCGCCGCGTACGCGGTGGCGGCCGGGGCGATCGGGGCGGTGTTGCTGGAGGGAGTAATCGGGGCGCTCGGCGGTCCGGGGGCGGATCTGGCCGCGATCGGCGCCCTCGTCGTCTTCGCCACCGCCGTCGCAGCGGCGGCCCTGCAGGCGCTCTTGGGGATCGCGGGGACGGGCGCCGCGATACTGCTGTTCGTCGTACTCGGGAACCCGTCGTCCGGGGGGCCTTACGCGCCGGAGCTTTTGCCGCAACCCTGGCGGACGTTGGGCGTCTTCCTGCCGCCGGGGGCAGGGACGACGCTGGTGCGGAATACGGTGTATTTCGGGGGGAACCACATCGCGGGTGCGCTCGGAGTGCTCGCGGCCTACGCGGTGGTCGGGAGTGTGGGTGTGGTCTGGTCCGGTGTCCGGAGGCGCGGGTGCGCCGGGGGCGACCTCCGCGTGCGGCAGGATGGTTTGCTCACCGCCTTCGTGCTCGAGTGCGTGGCGCTGCGCGTGATGGATGATGCAGGGAGCAATCCCGCCCTGGTCCATGCCGTCTCCCGGCTCGTTCCCGAGGTTGAGGGGGAGACGGAGCAGGAGCGCGCCCGGCGCGCCGTATCCGAGGTGCTCCGGCCCATGGCCGCCCGGATGCTGGATCCGGAGGGAAAATCCACATCCAGGAGTTCTGGAAGGTGGTAGAAAGAGAGGCCGACGCGCGGAGGTACGCGCCGGGAGAAGCACGATGGAGGTTCTTTGATCCGATCCCGACTACCGCGAGGCTCTGTCGGAGGACGGGATACACGCGGGGATGGCGGCCTGCTCAGGAGGTGGGCGCGCCTGGCGGTCCGGAGGAGGTGGGCGGTCATCGTCTGCTGGGCCGTCGTGCTCGGCGTCTTCGGCGTCCTCTCCCAGGTCTATGGAGGGCACTTCGTGGACTCCTTCAAGCTGCCCGGGGCCGAGTCCCAGAGGGCGCTCGATCTGCTCCGGAGCCGGTTCCCGAGCCAGGCCGGAGATTCAGCCACCCTGGTCTTCAAGGCGCGCCGGGGCGAGATTGCCAGCCCAGGGGTGGAACGGAAGATACAGAAGATCCTGCGCAGGGCGGAGAAGCTTCCGGAGGTGACGGGGGTCAGCTCGCCCTACAGGGTGCCCGGCGCCATCTCGAAGGATGGCAGGATAGCCTACGCTGTCGTGCAGTACGACAAGCTCGCACCCGCGGTCGACCCCGAGAGCGTGAAGAAGCTGGAAGATCTCGCTGATAACTCGAACACGAAGACGCTCAGGGTCGAGGTTGGGGGGCAGGTGATCTCGGCGACCGAGACCACCCCTCCCGGGCGCTCCGAGGCGATAGGCCTCGCCGCCGCGGTTGCCATACTCCTCGTCGCGTTCGGTTCCGTCGTGGCGATGGGGCTGCCGATAGCCACCGCGCTCGCCGGGCTCGGAACCGGGCTGGCCGGCGTGGAGCTTCTCACGCGCGTCACGGACCTCAGCACCTTCACCCCGGCGTTCGGGGCCATGATCGGGCTCGGCGTCGGGATAGACTACGCGCTCTTCGTCGTCGTACGTTTCCGTGAGGGGCTCTCCTCCGGGCTCGGGGTGGAGGAGGCGGTGGCGCAGGCGGTCGACACCTCCGGCAGGGCGGTGGTCTCGGCCGGCACGATCGTCGCCATAGCGCTTCTGGGGCTTTTCACCATGGGGATACCGTTCGTGACGGCGCTGGGTGTCGCCGCGGCACTCGTTGTCGGGCTCAGCGTCGTGGTCGCGGTGACGCTCCTTCCTGCGCTGCTGGCGCTCGCCGGGCGCAACGTGGACCGGTGGCAGGTTCCGCTGCCGCGGGGTGAGGGGAAGAGCTCTCTGGGGAGACGCTTCAGCGGGCAGATACAGAGGCGTCCGCTCGTGTATGCGGTCCTGGCGGCCTCCCTCCTGGTGGTGCTCGCGCTGCCGGTCTTCAGCATGCGCCTGGGGTTCTCCGACGACGGGAACAAACCCACCTCGATGCACAGCCGCAGAGCCTACGATCTCTTGACCGAGGGGTTCGGTCCCGGGTTCAACGCGCCGCTGCTCGTGGTGCTCGAGAAGAACGGGGGGCTCTCCAGGTCCACCCTGAGCCGTGTGGAGCGGGCGCTCGGGAGCACCGGGGGCGTGGCCGAGGTGACGCCGCCGAACCTCAACCGGGAAGGCAACACCGCCGTCATAACCGCCTACCCGAAAAGTTCACCCCAGAGCCAGAAGACCACGGATACCGTAAAGCGTCTGCGGGATCACGTGTTGCCCCGGGTGCTCGGGGGTACCGGTGTCAGGGCGTACGTGGGCGGGGCGACGGCCGCGTTCATAGACATCGGCGACAAGATCTCTTCCCGGATGCCCTACTTCTTCACGCTCGTGATCGGGCTGAGCTTCCTTCTCCTGATGGCCGTCTTCCGCTCGGTGCTGGTGCCGCTGAAGGCCGCGGTGATGAACCTGCTCTCGATCGGGGCGGCCTATGGCGTCCTGGTCGCCGTCTTCCAGTGGGGGTGGGCGGCGGGTATCTTCGGGGTCGGGAAGACCGGCCCGATCGAATCCTACCTGCCTATGATGCTCTTCGCGATCCTCTTCGGCCTCTCGATGGACTACGAGGTTTTCCTGGTCAGCCGCATCCGGGAGAGCTACGTGAGGAGCAGGGACCCGAGGGGTTCGGTGGGGGAGGGGCTCGCGCTCACCGCGCGCGTCATAACGGCCGCCGCCGCGATAATGGTCCTGGTCTTCCTCTCGTTCGTCATCGGGGACGACAGGATCATCAAGGAATTCGGGCTGGGGCTGGCCACCGCGATCTTCGTCGACGCCACCGTGATCCGGCTGGTCCTCGTCCCGGCGACGATGACGTTGCTCGGTAGGTGGAACTGGTGGTTCCCGCGCTGGCTGGACCGGATCGTTCCCCGTCTGAACATCGAGGGCAAGACCGCGGAAGGGTCGCCTGAGGTGCACCGGCTGCTGCTCGCGGGGGTGACGCTGGAGTACCTGGCGCGCAGGGTGGAGAGCGCCGACGGCAGGATGCCGAACCTGGTGCGCGCGGCGGCGAGGCTCTCGCCGGACGGTTCCGGGACGGAGGAGGAGCGGGCCCGCAGGGCGGCCCGGGAGATCCTCCGGCCGCTCGCCATCCGCCTGCTCGCTGGTGCGATCAGGGGACGCTAGAGCCGCTCGAGCACGTCCGCGGGGCGCAGCCGGCCCTTGAACGGGATCACCCCGCTCTCCGCGGCCTCCGAGAGGGCTTCCGGGGAGACGGAGAGGCGTTCCGAGGCCGCGACGAGCACCCTCTTCCCCCGCTTCGCCGCCTCCCGGACCAGATGCACCCGCTCGACGAGGTGGCGTCTGCTCCAGAAGCCGAGGATCTCCAGGTGGACCTCTTCTTCGTCCCGGCGCAGCGTGAAGTCCGGCACGAGCGCGGTGCCGAGCTCGGGGAGGGGGATGATCGAGGCTTCGGCGTCGAGCTCCCAGCCGGCGACATCCCGGGTGCGCTCCCAGGACGTACGGAAGGCGGAGCGCAGATCCTCTTCCTCCACCGCCGCCTCTGGTGCCGCGTAGTGGCTCTCGAGATCACAGCTCCCCGAGTCGAGCTCCAGGCGGGCCTCGCGGCCGCGCCAGGTCACGTCCGCGGAGAGGCGCCACGGGGAGGTCAGAAGCAGCGCGGGGAGAAACTTGGCGATCCTCAGGCCGTAGCGGCGGGTGCCGCTGAAGATCGAGAGCGGGCCGTCGAGGTGGAGCCGGTATCCATCCGGGATGATCTCCAGGCGGTAGATCAGACCGAGCAGCTTCACGTAGCCGAAGACCGTCCTGGCGTCGGCCTCACGGCCCAGGTCCACCACCAGCTCGCGTGCGGAGTAGAGCACGCCCTGGACCTGAGCGGTGTTGTAGCGGGCGATGAGCTCCTCGGGGGAGGGTTCGGAGAGGCTCGCGAGGATCTGCTCGGCCGGCCGGTCGGCGTACATGACGGCGGATGGATCCTCGAGGCCGGTCTCGCGCGAGACCTGCGCGAGCACCTCCTCGCGGGTCGCCACGTCGAGAAGACCGGGCTCGGAGGCCGGGAGCTCGGGCATCGCGGCGGCGAGCTCGAAGATGCGGGTGCGCACGGTGTAGGGGTCGGCGTCGGTCGGGGGAGCCCACCCGGATCGCTCCTCGAGGAGCTTCGCCAGCGCCCGCACCACCCGGAAGCCGCGCCTCGGGTCGAGCCGGGGACCGGCCTCCTCCTCGGCGCGGGAGAGAGCCTCTTCGAGCTCGCGTCTCGGACGGCCCAGATGCGAGGCGTAGACGCGGCAGACCTCGCCCGCCGCCTCGAATGCCCGGCCGTCTTCGGGCGAGAGCCGGTGCGGGACGACGGACCCGCGCCGGAGGTGGGCCATCACGTGCTCGCCGCGCAGCATCAGGCGAAGGCCTCGCGCCTGCGCCGGGAGGTGAACTCCTCGCCGGTCGCGCTCGTCACCAGCTCGTAGAGCACGGCCCGCTTGCCGTCTCTCGGGCGCAGGATCCGTCCCAGCCGCTGGACGTACTCGCGCACCGAGGCGCTTCCGGCCAGGATCATGGCAACGTTCGCGTCCGGCACGTCAACCCCTTCGTTGAGGACGTCGGAGGCGATTATCGCCCGGTAGCGGCCCTCGCGGAAGCGGTCCAGGATCTCCTTGCGCTCCTTCGCCGGGGTCTCGTAGGTTATGCCCGGGATCAGGAACCTGCGGCTCAGCGCGTAGACCTCCTCGACGCTCTTGGTGAAGACGATCGAGCGGTCGTCCCAGTGCTTCTTGAGGAGGCTCTCGAGCGTCGTCACCTTGCGCACCGCCGAGGACTGGATCTCGCGCCTCCTCCTCGCGGCGAGCAGCGCCTCCCTGCCCCCGGAGTGGCTGGTCGAGGCGACGAGGATGAACCTCTGCCAGTCCTCCGGAGAGCGCACGCTGAGCTGGTGCTTCCGCAGGAAATCCCGGTAGACGGCGTCCGCCTGGGCGTACTCGAAGCGCTCTTTCGCGGTGAGCTCGACCGGGATGCGCACCAGCTCGTATGGGGCCAGGTACGATCCCGCGAGATCCTCCGCCGAGCGCCGGTAGACCACGCCCCCCACCAGCTCCGGAAGCAGCTCGTGGCCGCCGTCCGGACGCTCGGGGGTCGCGGTGAGCCCGAGGGCGTAGGGGGCGACGAGCATCTTCGGGATTATTGCGTACTTCTCGGCGGGCAGGTGGTGAACCTCGTCGTAGACGACGAGCGCGAAGCGGTCGCCGTAGCGCTCGGCGTGGATGTACGCCGAGTCGTAGGTGGTGACCGTGATCGGGGTGATCTCGTGGTAGCCGCCGCCGAGCAGTCCTATCTCGACCGAACCTCCGAAGGAGTCCTGCAGGACAGAGTACCATTGCTTCATCAGCGCGAGCGTGGGGACCACGACCAGCGCGCTGCGCGCCGTCCGCTCCATCGCCCGGACCGCCACGGTGGTCTTGCCGGCGCCGGTGGGGAGCACTACCACCCCGCGCAGGCCCGCCTTCCACCAGGCGGCGAGCGCCTGGCTCTGGTAGGGCCGCATCTCGATGGAGACGCGCGATTCGAGCCGAAGCTTCTCGAAGTTTCCCGCGAGATCCCGGTGCGGGATGCCCGACTCCCGCAGGGAGAGTACTGTCTCGCGGTAGGCGTCCGCAGGGGCCCGCCACTGACGGGTTCTGGAGTCCCAGACGAAGGGCTCCGGCGGCTTCTCGCCCGTGGCGACTAGCGTACCGGATTCGTACCTGAGCTCTATCACGCCAACCAAAGGATAACCGAGAGCGGGATGGTTCTCAGTCCCTCTCCTCGCGTGATCGCATCCTGTACACTACGTTGCGTGTTCATGCCGGGGAAGAGAGAGTATCTCACTCTGGTTCTCTCATTGCTCGTAATCGGTTTGTCGGGCTTCGTCTTCGAGGATGGGGCCGCCATCTGGAGGCCGAGGCCCGGGACCAGCTGGCAGTGGCAGCTGCAGGGGAAGGTGGATGCCTCCTATCCCGTCAGGGTCTACGACGTGGACGGTTTCGATACTTCGAAGAGGACGGTGGCCAGACTGCACCGTAAAGTTGTGAAGGTGATCTGCTACGTCGATGTCGGGACCTGGGAGAGATGGCGTCCGGATGCCGGCAGGTTCCCGAGGTCGGTGATCGGGAGGAGGGATGGCCCGTGGCCGGGGGAGAGGTGGCTGGACATCCGGAAGCTCAGACGGCTCGCCCCGATAATGCGCTCCCGCTTCGAGATGTGCAGGAGGAAAGGCTTCGACGCGATAGAGCCGGACAACATCGACGGATACACCAACCGTACGGGGTTCAGGATCACCTACGCCGATCAGCTCCGCTACAACCGGTGGCTCGCGCGCCAGGCGCACCGGATCGGGCTCTCGATCGGCCTGAAGAACGACCCGGGACAGGTCGTGGACCTCGTCGGCTACTATGACTGGGCGCTCACCGAAGATTGCTTCGCTCAGGGCTGGTGTTACAAGCTCGAGCCTTTCGTAGAGAGGAACAAGGCGGTCTTCTCGGCCGAGTACACCGATACCGGGATGACCCTGCAGAAGCTCTGCGCGCGGGCGCGAAAGCTGGGTTTCTCCGCCATACTCAAGCACAGGGATCTTGGAGCCTGGCGGAAGGGCTGTGTTGGCCTGGAGAGGCGATGAACGGCTTCGTTCTGGGTACGAGCGCGAAGCTCTGTCTCGTCCTCTCTGTGGTTTCCCTTGCCTTGCTCTATGGGTGCGCGGGGCGGACGGGCCACGGAGTTTCGAGGGCGGCACCCGGTCCCCGAGCGCCTTCTTTCGGAGGTGGCTCCTCCGGAGGGGGAGAGACCGTCGTCTCTGAGTCACGTCGCATGAGCCTGCGCGATGCCGTGGGGCAGATGTTCATCGTGGGTATGCGCGGGACCACGCCGGACCGTCGCGTAGAGGGCATGATCCGGGAGGAGAACATCGGCGGGGTGATGCTCTTCGGCTACAACATGCAGAGCCGGGAGCAGACCCGGGCGCTGACCGGCGCGCTGCAGCGGGAGGCCCGCATACCGCTCTTCATAGCCACCGACCAGGAGGGAGGGGAGGTCGCCGACGCCCCCTGGGTCTCTCCGGAGCCCTCCGCCGAGGTGATAGGACGCGGCGGGGATCCCGGAGAGGCGCGGGAGGTGGCCCTGAAGATGGGTCGGCAGCTCCGTGCCGGTGGGATCAACACGGACTTCGCCCCGGTTGTGGATACCGGGTTCGGGGCCGCGATCGGCTCGCGCTCCTACGGGGAGGATCCGACCCTCGTTTCTAAGATGGGGGCGGCGGCCGTGCGCGGTTTCCGGGAGGCGGGCGTGGTCTCGACCGCCAAGCACTTCCCGAACCACGGGGACGCGACCAGCGACTCCCACACCGGCCTGCCGGTCGTCGATCACGACCTGCGCACCGTGCGCTCGTACGATCTGCCACCGTTCGAGGCGGCGGTGCGGGCCGGGGTGCCTATGGTGATGGTCGGGCACCTGCTCTACCCGGCGATAGATCCCGAGCGGCCCGCGAGCCTCTCCCCGAAGGCGATCGGGATGCTGCGCCACGATCTCGGGTTCCGGGGCGTGATCGTCACCGACGACCTCAACATGGCCGGGGCCACGGGGTCGGGCACTCCGGCCGAGGCCGCCGTCCGGGCCGCGAAGGCCGGGGCCGACCTTCTGCTCATAACCTCCTCTTACGGGCAGGAGGAGGCGGCGTACCGCGCCGTGCTCCGGGCGGTGAGGTCCGGGGAGATCCCGGAGCGGCAGGTCCGCGCCTCGGTCCGGCGCATACTCGAAGTAAAAAGAGAGTACCTGGGCTACGAAACGCATGCCCGATAAGTTAGAATCCGAAGTGAAGCAGCAGTGGTGGGAACGGAGGCCCCCGCAGACGTCGCGTGCGGGCGCGGGAGACCCGCGGCGGTCTGGGGGCCGAGGAAGGAGGTCCGTCTCATGGCGGAGGTCACTCTCGAGAACATAACCAAGGTCTACGGCGACGACGTGGTGGCCGTCAGGGACATGAACATAGACATCTCGGACGGGGAGTTCATCGTCTTCGTCGGGCCCTCGGGGTGCGGGAAGACGACGGCGCTCAGGATGATCGCGGGTCTCGAAGACATCACCGAGGGGCGGCTGTACATAGGTGACGAGGTCGTCAACGACCTCCCCCCGCGCGACCGGGACATCGCGATGGTCTTCCAGAACTACGCCCTCTACCCGCACATGAACGTGCGGGAGAACATGGCCTTCGCCCTCAAGCTGCGCAAGACCCCCAAGGACGAGATTGCCCGACGCGTCGAGGAGGCGGCGCGCATCCTCGGCATCGAGCGCTTCCTCGACCGCAAGCCGAAGGCGCTCTCCGGTGGTCAGCGGCAGCGGGTCGCGCTGGGCCGGGCGATAGTCCGCGAGCCCAAAGCCTTCCTGATGGACGAGCCGCTCTCGAACCTCGACGCCAAGCTGCGCGTTCAGATGCGCACCGAGATCTCCAAGCTGCACAACCGCATCGGCACGACCACCATCTACGTCACCCACGACCAGACCGAGGCCATGACGATGGCCGACAGGATCGTGGTCATCAAAGACGGGGTCGTGCAGCAGATCGCCGAGCCCCAGCGGATGTACGAGTACCCGGAGAACATCTTCGTCGCCGGATTCATCGGATCTCCAGCGATGAACTTCATCCGGGCGCGTGTCGAGCGTGGCGACGGAGATTACGCGGTCGTCTTCGGGCGCACGCGGATCCCGGTCTCCAGAGAGCTGGCCGCGAGGGGCAGGCAGATCTACGGCCGCGACGTCGGCGAGTACCTGAACAAGGAGGTGATCCTCGGTATACGGCCCGAGCACATGGAGGACGCGAGCCTGGCGGAGGATATGGATGTGGGAGACGGCCACAGCATCCTTGAGGTCACCCCGCAGGTCCTCGAGAGCATGGGCAGCGAGAAGTACGTCTACTTCGAGATACCGAGGGAACAGGCGGCCCGCCTGGAGACCCTGGAGGAGATGACCGAGAGCGCTGGCTCGCAGGAAGACAGCACCGAAGAGGTCTCACCCGCCACCCCCGGCGACATGATGGTGGCCCGTATCTCCGCCGAAAGCGAGGCCCGCGAGGGAGGGAAGATCCGCCTGGCGATAGACGCGAGCAAGATCCACCTCTTTGACCCGGAGAGCGAAGAGGCTGTGCTCTAGGCTACGTTACAGCGGGATCAGGAGAGCCCCGGCGTCCCGGCCGGGGCTCCGTTCTGGCGCGTACTCCCACGCACGACCAGGGTAGTGGGGAGCACGAGGTGCTCTTGCGCGACGTCCGCTCCTTCTATCGCCCGGACGAGCAGGCTCGCCGCGGCCGCTCCCTTCTCTATGGTGGGCTGGTGCACCGTCGAGAGCGGCGGGCAGGAGATGCCCGACATCGGTAGGTCGTCGAAGCCCACGACCTCCAGGTCTTCGGGCACCCGCAGCCCGAGTTCCCGGCTCGCGGAGAGTATTCCGAGGGCCGTGACGTCGCTCATACATATGAAGGCCGTCGGTCTTCTCTCGTTCTCCCAGAGCTCCAGCAGGCACCTCCTGCCGCCCTCCAGAGAGCACGGTGCGTCCACCACCCTCACCTCTTCCCAGGCCACGCCCGACTCTTCGAAAGCCTTCCGGTAGCCGGCGAGTCTGCGCTGCCCGACGTCCTGGTAGGGATCGTCTCTGTAGCGCTCGGGTTTCAGGAACGAGACCAACACTATATCGTCGTGCCCGTGTGACAGGACTAGCGAAGCAGCCTCGTAGGCTCCCCTCTCGTCCTCGACGTTGACCGAAGGGGCCCGCCGCGACGTCCCGTCCACCACCACGAACGGTACCCCCCGGCGCGCCAGCGGCGCGATGTCCTTGTGGTCTTCGCCGAGTCCCACCACCAGGAACCCATCCGCCGGCGCCCGCGTGATCGCCTCGCCGATCGACTCGTCTATGGGTGAGACGACCATCATTGAGAGCTCCCGCTCGTTGCATATCCTGCCCACGCCCTGCACGAAGGATGCATAAAAGGGGTTGGCGAACGCGTCGGCGATGCTCTCCGGTACGAGAAGCCCCATGACTCCGGACCTCCTGGAGAGCAGCGCCTTGGCGTGTGGGTTCGGAGCGTAGCCCAGTTCGCGGGAGGCCGCCAGAACCCTCTGCACCGTCTCCCTGCTCAGTTCCCATGGGCGGTTGAACGTGAACGAAACCGCCGTCGGCGAGACCCCGGCCCGCCGCGCGACGTCAGAGATAGTAACACGTGCCATAAATGCCACCCTGAACCGTTTACTAAAGGCCTTTAGTATGTTACCGTAGGATGAAAGCATGGGTAAAGAGCGAGGGAAAGGGGCTTCGCTGATGGAGAAAAAGGATGGTGATGCCGGGAGGAAGCTGAGCCGCAGGGACTTTCTGCGCGTGGGCGGGGGTGGGCTTGCGGGTGCTGCCCTGCTTGGTGCGGCTGGCTGCGGCGGAAGTGGGGGATCCGGTTCGGGTGGTGGACCCGTAAACATCACGGTTGCGTTCGGCAGGGAGACGTCCGGGACGCTGGCGCAGCTCATAAAAGAGTTCAACAAGAAGAACGGCGGCAAGATCAAGGTGACCTGGCGCCACATGCCTTCGGACACGGGGCAGTATTTCAACCAGATCCAGACCGAGTTCCAGGCGCAGAAGACCAACATAGACCTGATCGGGGGGGACGTGATCTGGCCGGCGCAGCTGGCTGCGAACGGCTGGATCCTCGACCTATCCGACCGCTTCACCGAGAGCGAACAGAAGAAGTTTCTGCCCGGACCGATACAGTCGATGACCTGGCAGGGCAAGATCTGGGGCGTGCCTTGGTTCACCGACGCGGGGATGCTCTACTACCGCAAGGACCTTCTGGCCAAAAGCGGCTACAAGAACCCGCCCAAGACCTGGGACGAGTTGAAGTCGATGGCCGAGAAGATAACCAAGGAGCAGGGCATCCAGAACGGCTTCGTCTTCCAGGGAGACAAGTACGAGGGCGGGGTCTGCGATGCGATGGAGTACATCTGGACCAACGGGGGCAACGTCCTGAAGAACTACAACACCAACACGGTGGTGATAGGACAGCCGCCGGCGATCCAGGGTCTTGCCACCGAGCGGAGCATGGTCACCAGTGGGGTGGCGCCGCAGGCCGTCGCAACCTACCAGGAGCCGCAGTGTGAACCCATCTTCCTCGGAGGAAAGGCTGTCTTCTGCCGCAACTGGCCGTATATGTATTCTCTGGCCAAGCAGTACAAGATGGACCCGAAGAACGTGGGGCTCGCGCCGATACCGGTCTCGGGGAACAACGAGACGGCGAGCTGCCTTGGAGGGTGGAACTTCTACATAAGCAATCTCTCGGACAAGAGCAAGCAGGATGCCGCCTACAAGTTCATCCAGTTCATGGTCTCTCCTGAGAACGAGAAGAGGTTCACGCTCAAGGGTGGCTATCTGCCGACGCTCAGGTCGCTCTACGAAGACAAGGAACTTCTGAGCAAGGTTCCGACGTTGCAGAATTCGACCGCGATCAGCCACACCCATCCGCGGCCGGTCTCGCCGTACTACTCGGACATGTCGCTGAAGATGCAGGAGCAGTTCAACGACTCGCTCAAGGGGACCGTGAGCCCCAAGCAGGCGGCCAGAACGCTGCAGGGCCAGCTCACCCAGATAATCAAGCAGGGCAAGAACGCCTGAGGTGAGGGAAAGGAGTAGCGGGTGACCACCGCAGCCAAGCCGCAAAGGCGCGGCGTAGGATGGCTCAAGGAGGAGTTCGGCAACCCCGAGCGCAGGACCGCCTACATCATGGTGCTGCCGGTGTTCGTGATCGTGCTGGCGGTAGCGTTCTACCCGGTGGCGGATGCGATCTGGCTGAGCCTGCACGGAGGCACGCCGACCATAACGGGCTCGTTCGTCGGGGTCCAGAACTACGTGAACATGTTCGAGAATCCCGACTTCCAGAGCGGGCTCGTCAACACGATAATCTTCACGGTGGCCAGCGTGACCATAGAGCTTGTAGTCGGGATGGCAATCGCGCTGGCGATAAACCGCTCCTTCAGGGGGCGGGGGTTGGTTCGGGCGGCGGTTTTGATCCCCTGGGCCTTCCCGACGGTCATCTCGGCCACGATGTGGCGGCTGATGTTCCAGGACCAGGTCGGCGTCATAAGCTACGTGGCGCACGCCCTCGGGCTGGTCAGCCATCCCATCCTCTCGGACCAGACGCTTCTCATGATCGCCTGCGTGATAGTTGACGCCTGGAAGACTACGCCGTTCATGGCGCTGCTCCTTCTGGCCGGGCTGCAGACGATTCCTGGAGACGTCTACGAGGCGGCGAGGGTGGACGGGGCCAACGCCATTCAGCGCTTCATCCGGATAACGCTGCCGCTTCTGAAGCCGACGATGCTCGTCGCGCTGCTGTTCAGGATCCTCGACGCCTACAGGGTCTTCGACCTGTTCTGGGTCTTGGGGGGACAGCAGCTCGAGTCGCTCTCGACGTTCGTCTACCAGTCGGTGAGGGTGAGCCAGCTCCAGTTTCCCGAGGGCAACGCGGCGGCGGTGTTCATCTTCATCTCCGCGCTGCTCATCGCGCTGTTCTTCATAAAGGTCCTCGGGATGCAGACCTCGACGGAGGAGTAGAGATATGAGCAGCACGAGCACGACCGTCCCGAAGAGGAAGAGGGGGGGGACGCTGCGTCTGAACATGGTCCTCTTCTACCTGTTCGTCACGCTCTTCGTTCTGGTGAGCGTGGCGCCCCTTCTGTGGGTGTTCAAGATGAGCATCGTCACCAAGACCGAGCTCTTCGCCTCGCCGCCGACCTTCCTGCCCCAGCACACGACCGGGAGCCACTGGCACACCATCTTCGCCAACAGGGACTTCCTGCTGGCCCTCAGAAACAGCGTGATCATCGCCGGGATAACCACCATAATCTGCCTGTTCTTCGGATCGATCGCGGCTTACGCGATAGCCCGGCTGCGCTTCCGGTTCAAGAGCACCGTGCTGACGTTCATACTGGCGGTGGCCTTCTTCCCGCAGGTGGCGATCATCGCCCCGCTCTTCAAGCAGTTCAGCGACATCGGCCTGATAAACACCTACTGGGCGGCGATAATCGCCGATACGGTCTTCGCGCTGCCCCTCACGGTCTGGCTTCTGGTGGCGTTCTTCAAGGAGCTGCCGAAAGACCTCGAGGAGGCCGCGAGGGTGGACGGGGCGACGACGCTGCAGGCCTTCCGGAAGGTCATCGTCCCGCTCGCCGCACCGGGGGTGTTCACGGCGGCGATCCTGACCTTCATCCAGGCGTGGGGCGATTACCTCTTCGCGCTGACGTTCCTGTTCACCTCCTCGACCCAGCCGGTTACGGTCGTCATCCCGAACTTCGCCGGGATACACACCATAGACTACGGCGCGCAGGCCGCCGCCGCGGTGGTCGTGACGGTGCCGCTTGTTATACTGGTGTTGATATTCCAGCGCAGGATAGTCTCCGGTCTGACCGCCGGAGCGGTCAAGGGATAACAACCAGCTAGAGAGGGAGCGTTCTGCAGAAGGAAGGATTTTGGGCCAGGGATCTGGAGCCGGGTATCAGGCTCAGCACCACCTTCCTGGCCGCCGACGCCGTGGTGCGCAACGACAGCCGCGGCGTACCGTACCTCTCACTGCGGCTGGTCGACAGGACTGGCTCGGTGGACGCGAGGATGTGGAAACTGCCGAAAGAGCTGCTCGACGGCCTCGACGGGCCGGAGTACGTGCGCGTTGAGGGCGTCACCCACGAGTACCGGGGGATGCTGCAGGTCAAGATAGAGCGCCTTACGGTCCTCAGCCGGGAGGAGGTGGACGAGGGGGACTACGTCCCGGTCACCGAGAGGGACCTTGCGGCGCTGGCCTCCGAGATGGAGTCGCTCGGAGAGGAGCTGGAGGATGTCTACCTGAAGCGGCTCTTGGACGCCATGGTGGCGGACGAGGATTTCTGGGCGGCCTTCTGCTCGGCCCCTGCGGCCAAGAGCATGCACCATGCGCGCATCGGGGGGCTGCTCGAGCACTCGGTGCAGTGCGTGCGGGTGGCTCGGGTACTGGCGGGGATCTACCCGGTCGACCGGGACCTGCTCCTGTTCGGGGCGGCCTTCCACGACGTGGGCAAGGTGGAGGAACTGTCCTGGAACGGGGGAGGTTTCTCTTATTCTGACCGGGGACGCCTGCAGGGACACGTGGTGTTGGGTGAGAGGATACTGCGGCGCTACATGGAAAAGGTCCCGGGTTTTCCCGACGAACTCGAGATGGAGCTCTCGCACATTCTGCTCTCGCACCAGGGCGAGCCGGAATACGGGGCACCAGAGCAGCCCCGAACGCTTGAAGCCCTGCTCGTGCACCACATAGACAACATGGACGCCCGGGTCGAGATGTTTTTGGCCGCTACAGAGAACGTGAGCAGCGGCGGGTGGAGCAGCCACGACAACCCGCTCGGACGGGCGCTATACGTGCCCCCCGGCAGAAAGGGTTAATCCGAAGAGTCAGCCCGGGGCGTCTCAGGAGGAGGACTGGCCGGTATCGCCTTCGCGAGGCGTACGGGATTCACCTTCCGGAAAGGACGCCCCGGTCCTTCCGGCGCGCTCGCGGGGTGGTTCGTAGTCCTCATCTTCCTCCCCCGCGTCAGCTTCCACCTGGTCCGCCCGGCCGCCATAGGGGTCTTCGAAGTCCTCGTCTTGTTCGAGGGTGCCATCCTCGCTCTCGGCGGTGAGCTCTTCTTTGATCTCGTCTATGGACTGGCGGGCCTCGTTGACGAAGCGACCCAGGTCACGCGCCATCTGCGGCAGCTTATTGGGGCCGAAGAGTACCAGCACGATGACGCCGATGATCAACATCTCCTGAAAGCCGATACCAAACCCCATGCAAGGAATATACCCCCTGCTTGGGTAGATGGCAACCGCAGAGAGATGCCAGGTGGCGTTATACTCAAGTCCATGATGAGCTTCCCGGAGAGGGAGAGGCGATGATCTCCTGGGGCGCAGCCCGCACCATAGCCGTGGCGATGGCCGCGCGTACCGAGAGGCGGCCTGTCGACGACGGGTTCGACTACCGGCTGGCCGCCCGCCGGGCTCTGACTCCTCTCTGCGATTTCACCGGCATCTCGCTTCGGGAGCCTTTCGAGGAGCGGCGGGTGCTTGTCTCCGACCGCGCGCGGTGGATAGACCTCAACATCGAGAACTTCGGTGCCGTCCTGGAACCAATCTTGAGGCAGGCCGCCGGGAGCACCGGAGATCTTGCGTGGGCGCTAGGCGGCGTGACGCTCACGGCCCAGGTCGGGGTCCTGCTCGGGTTCCTCTCCACGCGGGTTCTGGGCCAGTACGACACCGGCCCCCTCGCCGCGCGCCGGGAGGATGATGAGCCGGGCAGGGTCTTCTTCCTGGACGGGAACATCGCCTCCGCCGCCGCGAGGCTCGGGGTTCCACCCGACGGGCTCAGGCTCTGGATAGTGCTGCACGAGATGACCCACGCCCTGCAGTTCGAGGGGGCTGCCTGGCTCGGCGGGTACCTCGGGGATCTCGTGCAGGGGATGCTCGGTCCCCTCGTCGAGCGGCTCGGGTTGCGCGAGCTGCTGCGGCGTCTGGCCGACAACCTCTCCAGCGGGGGACGCCCGCTCGAGCTGCTGATGAGCCGCTCCCAGCGGGCGGCGTTCGAGCGGGTGCAGGCCGTGATGTCGCTCGTGGAGGGATACTCGGACTACGTGATGCACCGGGTGGGCAGGGAGATGGTACCCCACTACGAGTACATAAGCTCCGCGATGGCCCGCAGCCGGGAGCACCGCCCCCCGCTGGAGAGCGCCATCTTCAGGCTCACGGGGCTCGACCTCAAGATGGAACAGTACCGCCTCGGCGAGCAGTTCGCTGAGGTCGTCGCGAGCCGGGTCGGCATGGAAGGGCTCGGGCGTGTCTGGGAGCGGCCGGAGAACCTGCCGAGCCTCGCGGAGATCCACGACCCGGGACTCTGGTTGTCGCGTATGGAGTCGGAGCGGGAGGCAGGCTGAGATGGCTGATCCCGGAGAGAGAACCCGGGCGATAGGTTACGAGTTCGCCCGCGAGGACGAGGCGCGCGGCTGTGCCGCCGAGCTGGCGCGCAGGTTCTCCGAGCGGGAGATCGTGGGGCTCAGGATCTACAGGATACGGTGGAACGGAGACTATCTGGTCGAGGCGGTCTTCGGGGAGGGTGTGCCGGAGCAGCGGGTGCGGGATGCCCGGGCCATCCTCGGTGAGCTGGGGGCCCCCATCCGGGAGGAGGACCTCGAGGACTACAAACGCGCCACGGAGGCCGGCTTCAACGAGGGGCTGCCGACCTGGATCCGCCGGCTCTTCGGCCGCTGAGGGGCCCGGTCAGTCCTGTTGTCCTTCGAGGTTCCTTATCTGTTCGCGCAGCTCTTCGATCTCGCGCTCGAGGTAGGCTTCGCGGCCCCGCAGACGGGTGTAGCCGGACTCGAAGGTCGTTGCGAGGCCGTCCGTGACCCGGGAGAGAGCACTCCCCAGGTGGCGGGCGGAGATGCCGAGGCCCCCGAGCAGAGAGTGGCCGGCGGAGCGGGCCGCCGGGGTCGTGACGAAGGATCCGGCGGCGAAGCCACCCAGGGCGCCGAGAAGGACGCCGGCTAGAAACTTTGTAGATCCTTCCCTCAAGAGAAGAGTCCTCCCTGACCTCTCCGATACAGGAACTTCCAGCGGGGACCCAGTTTAGCATAGCCGCGTGGAGGTTCTTGCCGAGACCGTTATATACTGGCGGAGGTATGCGGGATTCCCTGAAGAAGGAGAGGTTGCGGGCGATACCTTCCGTCGATGCCGTGATGAGGTCGCCCGAGGCCGGCCGCGCCGCCGGGCGTTACGGGCGCGCCGCCCTGACCGGGGCGGTGAGGCGTGTGCTTGACGCCCGGCGCAGGGACATCCTCGAAGGAGCCGGAGAGGGAAAGGTCTACGTGGAAGATGTGGTGGGCGAGGCCGAGCGGGATCTCGCGCGGCGCGGGCTGCGGCGGGTCATCAACGCCACGGGCGTCGTCCTGCACACCAACCTCGGCCGTTCGGTCCTCTCGCGGCGAGCGGCCGAGGCGGCCTACGTCGCGGCGACCGGTTACTCCAACCTGGAGTACGACCTCGGGCGCGGGAAGAGGGGTTCCCGCTATGACCACGCCGTCTCGCTGCTCACGGACCTGACCGGAGCGGAGGACGCGCTGGTGGTCAACAACTGCGCCGGGGCGGCGCTGCTCGCGCTCACGGCCGTGGCCCGGGGAGGAGAGGTCATCGTCTCCCGGGGGCAGCTCGTCGAGATCGGAGGCGGCTTCCGCATACCCGAGGTGCTGGCCCTCTCCGGAGCGAAGCTGCGCGAGGTGGGGACGACCAACCGCACCCGGATTTCGGACTACCAGGCCGCGCTCGGGGAGGAGACACGGGCCATCCTCTGGGTGCACCAGAGCAACTTCGAGACGGTCGGGTTCACGGAATCCGTGTGGATCGACGAGCTCGCCTCGCTGGGCCTCCCGGTGATCGCCGACGTGGGCAGCGGGGCCCTTTTGCCGATCGCCGACGAGCCGCTCGTGCAGCGGGCGGTGAGGGACGGGGCTGCCATCGTGACGTTCTCCGGGGACAAGCTCCTGGGCGGTCCGCAGGCCGGGATTGCGGTGGGATCGTCACAGATCGTCTCGTCCATGCGATCCCATCCCCTGACCCGTGCACTTCGCGCGGACAAGATGTGCCTGGCGGCGCTCTCGGAGACGCTGCGGGCGTATCTGGAGGGCTCCGCCCGGGACGAGCTCCCGGCGCTCCGGATGCTCGCTGCCGCGCCCGGTGAGGTCGAAGAGCGGGCAAGGGCGCTCGTGTCCCGCATCGAAAAGAAACTCCCGGAAGTCCGGGTCGGGGTCGTACCCTCGGTGGCCCGCAGCGGCGGCGGTACGCTGCCGACGCACGAAGTCCCCTCTTTCGCCGTCAGGATCGAGGCGCACGATGCCGAAGGGCTCGCCGGGAGGCTTCGGGGGTTCGATCCCCCCGTCATCGGGAGGGTTCAGGACGATGCGTTGCTGCTCGATCTAAGGACGATGCTCCCCGGCGAAGAAGAGGAGGTGTGCTCCGCGCTTGCAGAAGCCTGCAGGGAAGTCTGAGGACAATCCCATAGCCCTGACTATCGGGACGGCCGGGCACATAGACCACGGCAAGACCACCCTGGTGCGCCGCATGACCGGCACCGACACCGACAGGCTCGAGGAGGAACACCGGCGGGGGATCTCCATCGTCCCGGGTTACGCGGAGCTCACGCTGCCGAGCGGTCGCCGGGCGAGCCTGGTCGACGTGCCGGGGCACGAGCGGTTCGTCAGGAACATGGTCTCCGGGGCGACGGGCGTCGATGCCTTCCTGCTCGTGGTCGCGGCGGACGACGGGGTCATGCCCCAGACGCGAGAGCACATGGACGTGCTCAGGATCCTCGGCGTCGAGCAGGGGGTGGTGGCGCTGACCAAGACAGACGCGGTCGACGAGGAGACGGCCGCTCTGGCCGAGCTCGACGTGGAGGAGTACCTGGAGTCGGTCGGGATAGAGGCCCCGGTGGTGCGGGTCAGCGGCGTCACGGGGGAAGGCGTGGGGGAGTTGCTCGAGGCCCTGGACCGCCTGGTGGAGACGGTGAAGCCGGGGCGCGGAGCGGAGGACGTCGCCCGGCTCCCCGTGGACCGGGCCTTCGTCCTGCAGGGGATAGGTGTGGTCGTGACCGGGACGTTGTGGTCTGGGGAGATACGGGTCGGGGATATGCTGTATACCTCCTCCGGGTTGCGCCCGAGGGTGCGCAGCATCCAGAACCACGGCCGTCCGGCCGAGATCGCCCGCCGGGGGGCGCGGACGGCGCTCAACCTCGCCGGGGTGGAGATCTCGGAGGTCTCCGCCGGTGACGTGCTGCTCTCCGAGCCCCATCCTCCCACGCGCATGATCGACGCAAGGATAAGGCTTTTGGAGGGGGCCCGGCCGCTCGGGCACGGTGTCCGGGTGCGGTTGCACCACGCCACCACCTCGGTCAACGCCCGGGTGCTCCTGGCGGGGCGGGAGAGGCTCGCGCCCGGGGAGAGCGCGCTGGGGCGTCTCAGGCTCGAAGCTCCGGTGGTGGCGTTCTTCGGCGACCGGTTCGTGCTGCGTTCTCTGGCTCCCCAGGTCACGATCGGAGGGGGGACGGTGCTGGATCCTCATCCTGCGGGACGGCGGCCGGACGAGGAGTGGCTCGGCGCGCTCGAGGATGGGGATCTCACGAAGATACTGCCGGCCGCCCTGCGCCGCTCTCCGGACTCCGGGCTCTCCCGGGAGGAGGTGGCGGAGCTTGTCCCGTCCTCCCGGGGCAGACTGCGGGGCGACGAGAAGATCGAGGGCGTCGTCTCCGTCGGCGGGATTTACGCCCTCGAGTCCGCCGTAGAAGAGGGGAAGAGGCGGCTGCTGCGGGCGGTGCGGGAGCGTTACGAGGGATCGCCCGAGAGCCCTGAGCTCTCGCTCGCGGAGGCGCGTGCCGCGACGGGTCTGGAGGAGCGCCTCGCCGACGCCGTCGTGGATGGGCTTGAAGAAGCCGGGAAAGTGAGGGTCTCCGAGGCCGGGGTGAGTCTCCCGGAGGCGGAGGTGCCCGAGGAGATCGAGGAGGGAGCGCGCAGGCTCCTTTCGCGCCTGCGCGAGGCGGGGGTGGAGGCGCCGACGCTGGAGGAGAGCCCGGAGCTTCGGCTGCTGTTGCGACGGGGCGAGGCGGTGAGGGTCGGGGAGAACATGTTCGCCGCCCGGGAGGTTGCGCGCAGGATGATCGAGGAGATAATCGCGTTCTGCAGGGAGTCGGACGAGGTGACCCTCGCCGGCTTCCGGGACCGCATGTCCACGAGCCGCAAGTACGCTCAGGCCTGGCTCGAGTACGCGGACGGAGAAGGCGTGACCCGGAGGGTCGGGGACAGGAGGGTCCTCACCCGCCGCTACCGCTAGGTTGCTGTATTAAAATCCGTCTCGGAATGCGTGGGCCTGGTGGCCCGGCCGGTCTTCAAAACCGGTTTGCGGCTCCGGGAGGGGCCGTGGTGGTTCGATTCCCCCGCATTCCGCAGCAGGTTTTTGTGAACTCTCGGAGATCGGTCGGTGATGGACGAGTTCTCGCACATAGACGCCGGGGGCGCCGCCCGGATGGTCGACGTCGGTGGGAAGCCCGTCGTCCGGCGCGCCGCCCGGGCGACGGGGCGCATCAGCCTCTCCCCTGGTACGGTGGATCTCCTGAGGCAGAAGGCGCTCCCGAAAGGGGATGCCCTCAATACGGCCAGGATCGCCGGGATCGTGGCCGCCAAGCGCACGCCGGAGCTCATACCGCTGTGCCACGGCATCGCTCTGAGCCACGTGGACGTCGAGTTCGAGGTCGAGGAGGACGGGGTCGTGATAGAGGCCACCGCCCGGGCTTCGGATCGGACGGGGGTGGAGATGGAGGCGCTCACGGCGGTGAGCGTCGCGGCGCTCACGCTCTATGACATGTGCAAGGCGGTGGACAAAAACATGCGGATAGAGGGCGTGAGGCTCCTCGAGAAGACCAAGAGCCCTTCAGAGTGAAGGACGATACGGAATCCCTTCCGGGCTTGTGAGAAGATCTCGTTACAGGAATAGTTCCTGTTCATGGATGAAGGCTGGTGGAGGTGCTTTGTCGGAGGAGCCCGCGAAAGAAGATTCCTTTCTCTATCCAGTGTTCTTCGACCTGCGCGGCCGGCGGTGCGTGGTGATAGGAGGAGGCGGGGTCGCGACCCGCAAGATCCTTGAGCTGGCCCGGGCGGGAGCCGAGGTGGTCGCCGTGGCCCCCTGCGTCGGGCCGGAGATCGTGCGTGTATGCAGCGAGGTGCATGAGCGGCCCTACCAGAGCGGGGATCTCGATGGTGCCTTCCTCGCTTTCGCGGCGACCGACTCCCGGGAGGTGAACCGGACGGTGGCGGAGGAAGCGCACCGGCGAGGCATCCCGGTGAACGTCGCCGACCGTCCGGCGGAGGGCGACTTCTCCCTCCCGTCGGTGCTCCGGCGGGGACTCCTTCAGGTCGCGGTCTCCACGAGCGGTGCGTCCCCCGCTCTGGCGCGCTCCATCCGGAGGCAGCTGGAGGGGTTGTTCGGGCGGGAATGGGAGGATCTCGTGCGGCGTGTGGGGGAGGCGCGGCGGCTGGGAGACCACGACGAAGGGCTCGAAGAGGAGGTGAGGGCTTGCTTATCGCGGTTGCGGGGATGAGCTACAGGACCACGCCGGTCGAGATCAGGGAGAAGGTCGCCTTCCCGGTGTGTGCCGGACGTAGCTTCCTGCGGCGCATCAGGGAGGAAGGGCTCGTTTCGGAGGCCGTCCTGCTCTCCACGTGCAACAGAACGGAGCTCTACGCCGTCCTGGAGGGCGAGAGGATGAGGGCACCGCTTCTGGCGGCGATCGCCGGGGACAGGGGGTTGGATCTCGCGACCCTGGAGCGCGAGATCTACTGGTTGACCGACGAGGAGGCCGTGAGGCACCTTTACCGGGTGGCGAGTTCGCTGGACTCCATGGTCGTCGGGGAGGCCCAGATACTGGGACAGGTGCGCGAGGCCTACCGCGTGGCGACGGAGGAGAAGGCGACCGGGCATATCATAAACCGGCTCTTTCACACCGCGCTCAGGATCGGCAAGCGGGTCCGGGCGCAGACCGGGATCGGGGACGGCTCGGTCTCGGTGCCGCACGTGGCGGCGAAGCTGGCCGAGGAGGTCTTCGGCGGGCTGCGCGGTCGGCGGGCGCTGGTGATCGGCGCGGGCGACATGAGCGAGCTGGTCGTCAAGCACCTGAGATCTCGCGGCATCAGGGAGGTGATGATAGCCAACCGCACCCCGGAGCGTGCCCGTCTGCTGGCCGATCGCCTGGAGGGGATCGCCGTCGGGTTCGAGGACATCGGCCGGGAGCTCGCGGCTGCGGACGTCGTGGTAAGCTCCACGGGCTCCGGAGAGTGGGTCGTCAGCCTGGAGGAGGTCGAGCGGGCCGTCGAGAGGCGTACGGCGCCGCTCTTCTTCGTCGATATCGCGGTGCCCCGGGACGTAGACCCCCGGGTGCAGAGCCTCAGAGGGGTCCACCTCTACGACATAGACGACCTGCAGGCGGTCGTCGAACGCAACGCCTGCGACCGGAAGGCCGCGGCGGAGGCGGGGGAGGCCATGATCTCCCCGGCCGTCGTGGAGTTCATGAGCTGGCTCTCGACCCTGGACGTGGTGCCGGTCATCAAAGAGATGAGGAACGAGGCGGAGAGTATCCGGCGCCACGAGCTGGCGCGGGCGCTGAAGAGGCTCGACCTCTCTCCGGAAGAGGAGCAGGTGCTGGAGAGGATGACCCACGCCATCGTCAACAAGCTGCTGCACGGTCCGATCCAGGAGGTGAAGTCCCGGGCTTCTTCTCCTCTGCAGAGCCCGGAGGTGCGGCGGCGCCTGTGGGAGCGGGAGAGCTTCGAGGTCGAGCTGCACGGGCCGAGGCGCGGATGAGCCGCCGACGTCTCGTGCTTGGCACCAGGGGCTCGCGGCTGGCTCTGGCCCAGGCTGACCTCTGCGCGCGGCGGCTGCGCGAGAGTGGCGGCCTGGAGGTCGAGATCAGAACCATAAAGGCGACGAGCGACCACCGTCCGGAGGAGCCGCTCTCGAGGATGGACGAGCGCGACGTCTTCACCCGCCAGCTCGACGAGGCCCTCCTGCAGGGCGAGATCGACCTGGCGGTCCACTCCTGCAAGGACGTCCCAACCGAGATCCCTCCCGGCATCTCCATCGTTGCCACCGTGGAGCGCGAGGACCCGAGGGACGTCCTCGTCTCCGATGGCCAGGCCTCCCTCGATGCCCTCCCCGCAGGCGCTACGGTCGCCACCTCCAGCCTCAGAAGACACTCCCAACTCCTCCACTTCCGGCCCGACCTGCATGTGGTCGAGATCCGGGGCAACATAGATACCCGCCTCCAGAAACTCGCCCGCGGCGACGCGCTCGCCCTCGTCCTCGCCCGCGCCGGTCTCCTCAGATTGAAGCTCGACGTAAGGTATACGGTCATGCCGGTAGAGACCCTCGTGCCGGCCGTCGGGCAGGGGGCGCTGGCGGTGACGATGCGGGAGGGGGATCCTCTGGCCGGTGTGGTGCGTGGGGTCCTCGACCACCGGCCCACGGCGGCCGCGGTCGAGGCGGAGAGGGCTTTTCTGCGGGCGCTGGAGGGCGGCTGCCGGGTTCCGGTGGGGGCGTACGCGGTGGTCGAGGGC